>JBBROT010000291.1:0-4985 GCA_038229155.1 Bryobacterales bacterium
GACAATCCGTGCACGCATCGCCATTGCCTGCGCCGACTTCGGACGGCGCGCCAGCATAGTCAGCTTTTCTTTCTCCTCAGACGTCACGTTCAGGGGTTTTGTTGGCCGTCCAATGCCCATGTGCTAGTATGCCCACAAGCCCCTCTGTTTTTCAACCCTTTTCTAACTCAGCAGACTAGCGTTTAATGAACAATTGAATTGTCCAGCGTCTGCCGCACTTTTTTGAGCAGCGCTTCCGGGGTGAAAGGCTTGCGTAGATAGTCGCAGCCCAGATCCTTCACGCCGTGCTTCTGAATTTGTTCGTGATCGTAGCCGGACATGAAGACGCAGCGCAGATCTTTGCTCTCAAGCTTCAATTCGTGGATCAGTTCGGGGCCGGTCATCCGCGGCATGATCACATCGGTCAACACCAGGTCCACGGGTCCGGCGTTGCGGCACACCGCGATGGCCTCTTCGCCGTTTGTGGCAAGCAGGACGTTATACCCGTAATTCCGCAGAATCACTTTGGTTAAAGTTAAGACCACAGGCTCGTCGTCCGCCACCAGAATGGACTCGGCACCTCGATATTGTTCCATCATGAAGAAGCTCCGATTGTACACGGAGTCGGCGGGTTCCTGTAAAGGCCGGTGGGTTACGATAGGTAAGTGAAGTCATTCAATTTATTGATTCTTTCCGGGGTGGCGGCTGTGTCGCTGGCGCAGACCCCGCCACCGGCTGCCGCCGGAGCCACGCCCCCGGTGCCGGGCATCGTCGCGTCGGCCCCGGTCCCCACGGATCCGAACCTGGTGGTGCTTACCGTGGGGGCTGAAAAGATCACCCTCGCGCAATATAACGACCTTATCAACTCGCTGCCGCCGCAGTTTCAGGCGGCCGCAAAAGGCCCGCAGAAGCGGCAGATTGCCGAGCGCATTGTGCAGTTGCGCGTGATGGCCCGCGAGGCCGAAAAGCGCAATGTGGATAAGAAACCCGAAGTGCAACAGCAGCTTGCGTTTCAGCGCGAGAACATTCTGGCGAACGCGCTGTTTCAGGACCTGGCGAAGAATGCAAAAGTGGACGATGCCACCGCCCGCAAGTATTACGACGAGCACAAGGCCGAGTACGAATCCGCGAAAGGAAGCCACATCCTGATTCGCTACAAAGGTTCGCCGGTGCCCGTGCGGCCGAACATGAAGGACATGACCGAGGAAGAGGCGCTGGCTAAGGCGACCGAGCTGAAGAAGAAGCTGGACGGGGGCGCGAATTTCGCGGCGCTGGCGAAGGCGGAATCGGACGATACGGGCTCCGGCACCAACGGCGGCGATCTGGGCACGTTCAAGCACGGCCAGATGGTGCCCGCGTTTGAGGCGGCGGCGTTTGCGCTGCCGGTCGGCAAGGTCAGCGATCCGGTGAAGACGCAGTTCGGCTATCACCTGATCCGGATGGATTCGAAGGAAGGAAAGACCTTCGATCAGGCCAAAGCGGAGATCGCGGAAAAGCTTGGTCCTGAAGCCGCGAAAAAGCAGGCCGATGACCTTCGCGCCGGTGCCAAGGTGACGTTCGATGATTCGTACTTCGGTCCGGCGGAACCGAAGTAAACCTTAGTCGCGGATCACGTGCGATCCGGTATCGCGCAGGGTGGGGAAAGTCTTCGACATATGGTCATGCCAGGTCAGGCCTTCTTCGTCCAGCAGCGCCCAGAAGATTCCGATCATTCCCGAACAGAAGCTCAGGAAGCAGCCCATCATGCGGAGGGCGCGGGTTTTGCGGTCGGGCGGAAAGCCGCTGAAGCTGACGATGCGCAGATCGGCCCAGCGCAGCCCCAGCGTTTCGCGATCGGCCAGCATCCAAACGAAGCCGTATAACAGACCGATCATGACGCAAAGCCCGGCGAAGATGAGCACCGTTTGTTTGGTGAGCGCGATACTACCGCCGAAGATGCGGCAGATGGCGAAGAACAGAAGGCATGAAGCGCCGATGAAGGCGGCATCGATAGCGGCGGCACCGGCGCGGTGCATGGGGCCGGCAGGCTGCACGTCGCAGCGGATGGCGGCTTCCACGGTGGTCTTGAGCAAGCGCGCGGTGTGCGGCTTGGGAGGCAGAAAATCCAGAGTGGATTGCGCGCTTTCCACGGCGAATTTACGCTGCGCCGGGCGCGGCTTCGCGACAGGCCGGGGCGGGAACAGTTCCGCCGTATCGGGTAGCGCCGCCGCTGGAGGTTTCGGAGCCGTGCGAATCGGGATGATGTTGTCTTCGACGAAAAGGGAAGACTGCGTGATGTTCGGGCGCGGCATTTCCGCGGTTGCCGCGGCGGCTGCCAAGGCGTTCGCGCCCATATTCTTGAGCGCGCGTTCGGCAAATTCGGGCGGCGCTTCCACAGCCTGGCCCGTGAGGCGCCTTCCGCATCGACGGCAGCGGTGATCTTCATCAGCGTTGACGGAGCGGCAGTAGTGGCAAGTCATCTAGTCAAACCTTATAAAGCTTGCGGCTTGAGGGGTGCCGTGCTACGTTGGCCGTTGCAATCCCTCGCGCAAGAAGAAGCTACCTCTCTGAGTACCATACTGATAGGTCGCTGTCACGGACTTTTTTCTCCGAAATACCTGTATTTGTTGAGTTTCATTCTGTTTTGCGCGTCGAATTTGCTGGCACAACCGGCCAAGACCTATGAAGTGGGCGTGCTGCCGCAGCCGGATTTCCGCACGCGGCCCCCTCGGCCGGAAAAGCCCAACATGGGCGATTACAACATTACGGCCGATACCGAGACCAAGGAAGGCGACCAGTACCACTTTCGCGGGCGCGCCGTAATTGAAGGCACGCTGATGATCCTGAAAGCCGACGAGATAGATTACAACCAGGAGACAGGCGACGCGGAAGCGCGCGGGCACGTGTTCTTCCAGCACTTCGAGCGCAACGAACTGATTGTGGCGAGCCGCGCGAAATACAACACGCAAACCGAAGTGGGGCGTTTCGATCAGCCGCGCGGTTACGCGAAGACCAAGATTCAGGCGCGGCCCGGAATGTTGACCAGCGACAACCCGTTCTATTTCGAGGGCGAATGGGCGGAGCGCCAGGGCGAGAAGTACATTCTCTATAACGGCATGATTACGGGGTGCGTGCTGCCGAACCCATGGTGGACATTGACGGCACCCAAGTTCGACATTATTCCGGACCAGCGCGCGCTCGGTTACAAGGCGGTGTTCCGGCTTCGCAAGGTGCCGTTGTTTTATGCGCCCATCTTCCGCAAGTCGCTTGAGAAAGAACCGCGGCAGAGCGGGTTCCTGACGCCGAACGCGGGGAACAGTTCGCGGCGCGGCGCATTCTTCGGCCTTGGTTATTTCTGGGCCATCAACCGCAGCTACGATGTGACGTATCGCCTGCAGGATTATACGGAACGGGGCCTGGCGCACCATGTGGATTTCCGCGGCAAGCCGACGCAGACGTCCGACTTCGACGCCATCTTTTACGGCGTGCAGGACAGCGGCCTGAAGATGAACGATGGCAGCGTTCAGAAGCAGGGTGGCTTCAACCTTTACGCGACGGGCCGGGCTGAACTGGGGAACGGCTTTTCCGCGCGCGGCAACATCAACTACCTGAGTTCGCTGCTGTTCCGGCAGAACTTTACCGAGAGCTTCAATGAGGCGGTGGGTTCGGAATCGCACTCGGTGGGGTATGTCACGAAGCATCAGGATTCGTTCACGTTCAACGCGGTGTTCTCGCGCATCGAAAACTTTCAGGACAACCTGCCGAACGATGTGATTCTGATTCGCAAGCTGCCGGAGTTTCAGTTCAGCAGCCGCGACCGGTTGCTGGTGGACGGGCCGCTGCCTTTGTGGGGCTCGTTCGATTCGGCGGCGGGGCTGCTGTACCGCACGCAGGCCGCGGCGGTGACCACCTATGAAGACGGCAGCCGCGCGGTGGAAGGCAAACTCCAGACAGAACAGTTCAGCCGCCGCGCGAGCGTGGACCCGCGCATCATGACCGCGCTGCGCTTCAAGGGCATCCAACTGATTCCGAGCTTCGCGTTGCATGAGACTTACTACAACCAGCAGTTCGAACAAGGCGCGGTGTTGAACCGCTACCTGCTGCGGAACGCGCGCGACGTGGGCGTGGATGTGGTGCTGCCGAGCGTGGAGCGGATCTTCAAACGCAAGACCTGGCTGGGCGATAGCTTGAAGCACGTGATTGAACCCCGGGCGACCTATCGCTATGTTTCGGGGCTGACCGATTCGCGGCTTGCGGCGGGCGGCGATAAACAAACCCGTGTGGTGAGCGTGGCCGATTATAGCCGGGTGATCCGCTTCGACCAGACTGACCTGATGACGAACACGAACGAGCTGGAGCTTGGCATTACCCAACGGCTGTATGCCAAGCGCGGCGACAACGTGGAGGAGATCGCGACGCTGGAGGTGTTCCAGAAGCGCTACTTCGACCCGACGTTCGGCGGCGCGGTGCAGCCGAACCAGCGAAATGTGGTTCTGAGCACCATCGATCTGACCGGCTATACGTTTTTGGATCAGCCGCGGAACTATTCGCCGGTGGTTTCGATTCTGCGGATCAGTCCACGGGCGGGGTTCGGCCTGGAATGGCAGACCGACTACGATCCGCTTCGCGGCAACGTGGTCAACAGCGGTTTGAACGCGAACTACCGGCGCGCGAAATACTTCTTTTCCGGCGGGCACAACCAGGTTCATAGCAACCCCAAGCTGAGCCCGAGCGCGAACCAGTTGCGCGCCTCGATCGGTTACGGCGACCCGAACCGGCGCGGGTGGAACACGGCGTTCACGGCCATTTACGATTACAAGCAGAAGGCGCTGCAATTCGCGACGATCAACCTGAATTACAACACCGATTGCTGCGGCTTCAACGTGCAATACCGCAGCTTCGCGGTATTTAACCGGCATGAGAGCATTTTCCGTTATTCGTTCTCGATCGCGAATGTTGGTTCGTTTGGGACGCTGAAAAAACAGGAACGTCTGTTCTAACGCGCCGTAACGGCTGTGACATAATAC
>JBBROT010000292.1:0-4962 GCA_038229155.1 Bryobacterales bacterium
GTGCGGATGGCGTCGCCGCGGGACTGGCCGGAATCGCGATGCAGGACGATGTTTTCGACCACAACGATGGCATCGTCGATCACGAGGCCGACGGCCGCGGCCAGGCCGCCCAGGGTCATCAGGTTGAAGCTTTCGCCGAGCAGACGCAGGGCGATGAAGGTGATGGCGATGGTGGCGGGGATGACCAGGCCGGCGACGAGAGAACTGCCCCAATCGCGCAGGAAGAGAACCAGGATGATGGCGGCCAGCACCAGGCCGATGAGGATGGCGTCACGCACACTGCGGATGGATTCGGCGACCAGTTCGGACTGATCATAGAAAGGTTTTAGGGTAACGCCGGGAGGCAGGGTTTTCGCGAGTTGCGCCATTTGCGCGCGTACCGCCCTCGCGACGGCGACGGTGTTGCTGTCCGGCTGCCGGTTGATGTTGAGCAGCACGGCGGGAGCGCCATCGGCGGTGACTACTGTATAGACGGGTTTGACGGAATCGCCGATTTCGGCGATGTCGCCGAGGTGTACGGGAACGCCCGCGGGTGTGAGTTTGACGACGATGTTCGAGAGGTCATCGGAGGTGCGCGGCTGGCCGGATACCAGGCCGAGAACAAGCTGATGGTTGGCTTCGAAGAGGCCGGGTGAATCGATCAGGTTGCTCTTCGAGACAGCGTCCAGAATGTTCGGAATGGTGACCTGCGTTTGAACCAGCTTGGCGGGGTCTGCTGTAATTTGAAACTCTGGCTCTTCACCGCCCTGAACGATGACGGTGGCGACGCCGGGCAGCCGGTTGATCTGAGGTTTGATGGAATAAGTCGCCAGTTCCCACAGGCGCGTCTGTGGCACGTTCTTCGATTGCAGACTGTAACCCATGATGGGGAACGCGGCGAAGGTGGACCGCGCCGCTGCGATTTTGGCGGTGGCGGGCAGGGAACCGTTCACGCGCGCCAGGGCCGCATTCACGCTTTGCAGCGTCTGGTTCATATCCAGATTCCAGACGAAGAAAAGGTCCACCTGAGCGGAGCCGCGGCTGGTGACGGAACGGACGTGGTCCAGACCGGGCACGCTGTTCACGGCCTCTTCAATAGGGCGCGTGACGGTGACCTGCATCTGGTCAATGGGCATGACGCCGTTATCGATGCTGATGACGATGCGCGGAAAATCTGTGGCGGGAAAAACTGCCACGGGGATGTTGAATGCCAGGTAGGCGCCGAAACCGACGAAAGCAAGGATGATGAAAACGATCGGTTTCAGGTACCGCGCGGTCCAGTGGTCTGGCTCGGGAGCGCCGGTCATTTCTTTTCGTCGTCCTCTTTCTTGCCGTCTTTTTTGTCGTCGTCTTCTTTCTTGCCGGCACCTACTTGCACCTTGGCTTTGTCTTCCAGGCCGAGCCCGCCGGAGGTGATCACGCGGTCGCCTTCATTCACGCCTTCCAGAAGCTGAACCTTGTCGCCTTCCTTCGCACCAGTCTTGATTTTCTTTTCATGGGCCAGGGAATCGGAACCCACCACCATCACTTTTTCGCCGCCTTCTTCGAGCGAGAGTATGGCTGAGGCCGGAACTACCAGCGCGTCTTTGATTTGGGCTGCGTTGATGGCGACTTGGACTGTCAGGCCCGGTTTCAGACGCTCGCCGGGGTTCGATGCCTGAACCCAGACTTCGACGGTAGTGGTGCTGGGGTCCGCCGCGGGGCTCACGACGGTCACCTTGCCGGTGACTTCGCCGCCCGCGCCGGAGATGGTGGCCGTCTTGCCGACGCGGATGAGAGCGGCATCTTTAATGGGGATGTTCGCGCGTGCCACCACCTGTGAAATATCGACGACGGAAATTACGGCCACACCGGAGTTGGCAATCTCGCCAGCGGAGAGCGGACGCTCCGAGATCACGCCATTGATGGGGCTGCGAACCTCCGCGTACGAGAGCTGCGCTTGCGCACCCTGATAGCGCGCCTTCGCGGCGTCCACCGTGGCTCGCCCGCCTTTCACTTGTTCGGGACGAGCAACGGTCTGGAGCGAAGTGAGATGCCGTTGCGCGGTATCGAGCGCCGATTGCGCCTGCACCATGGCGACCTTGGCATCGTCTGCCAGTTTCTGCGCCAGCGCGCCTTCGCGCACCAGATTGAAGCGATTATCGTAAAGCTTCTTCGCGGCGTCGCTAGCCTGCTGTCCGCTTTTCACATCGGCCTGGGCTTTGGTGAGGTCTTCCGGCATGGTGGCACCGGTGGTGGTGAGGAAGGTGGCTTCGGCTTGTTGGTAAAGCTGCTTACTCTCTTGCGCGGCCGCCACAAGATCGGTGCTTTCAAGCGTCGCGAGCACTTGATTTTGCCTGACGTGGTCGCCACGGTTGACGAGAAAGCGGCGGACCGGAGCGGTGATTTTCGGCATAATGTTGGCCTGGCTCACAGGGAACAGAACGGCGGTTGCGGTGACCACCTGATTGATGGGTTCACGAGTGACCGTGGCGACTTCCACAGGCACCACCGCTTCGGATTCGCCCTTGGCTGCTTCGGGCGGCTTGCCGGAACAACCGGTCAGCGCGGCAATGGCGGAAAGCACGGTTGCGAAAACAATATTTTGCGGCTTGAGCATATTTACAGGGTTCCGGTAAGCGTTTGGAGATTGGCGATGGCCAGGCGATAGCGAAGCAATCCGTCATCGGCTGCGGTCCGCGAGGCGGCGGCGGTGGTTTGCGCATCCACCACTTCAAGCGCGGTGGCCTCTCCGGCCTGATAGCGAAGGATGGTCAAGCGGAGACTCTCCGCGGCCAGGGCGGAAGAGGACCGCAGGGATTCCAGTTGCGCTTGCGAACCGGTGGCCTCGCGGTAGGCGAGCGAAAGATTGCCCTGCGCGGTGCGCTGCGCCAAGGCCAGGTCAAGCGTGGCTTGGCGCGCGCGGAGCGAAGCCTGGCGAACCTTGCTCTGAGTGCTGCCCCAATTCCAGACGGGGATGTTGAGCGTCACCTGCGCGGAATAGCCCAGGTTCTGGCGATAGGGAACCGTGAAGTTATCGCCGCTCCGGAAGTGTCCGCCGGCGGCTTCCGAGGGTTGGTCGGCGCGTGCGGCAAATTGGTTGGCATTGATGCCGTAGAAAAAATCGAACGAGAAAGAAGGCAGGTACGCATAGCGCGCCACGGAGACGCCAAGGTTGGCTTCGGTGATGGCGGATTCCGCCGCCCGCAGGTCAGGGTTGCTGGAAGCGGCGCGCGCCGTGGCATCGGTTAGGGCGGGCAGGGCGGGCGCTTGGTCGAAATCGTCCACCACGGTGAAAGGCTGGTCGAGCGTGGGGAAGATCAGAACGGCGAGCGCCACTTTGGCTTTATCGGCATTGAGCAGAGCGTCGGTCACATCGCGTTGGCGCTGCTGAAATTGCAGTTGCGCTTTGATCACATCGGAGTGCGCCACTTCGCCGCCCTGCTCCTGCTTTTGCGTGATATCGAGGAAGCGCTGCGCTTCCTCGAGCGCGGTGCGGGCTGTCGTGATACGGCGGCCGGCGGAGACCACGGTGAAATAATTTTGCACGATGGTTCCGATCAATCCACGAGCCGCCACATCGACGCGCGCTTTGGCGGTGGCAGCGGCGGCGGCCGCACGGCGAATTTCCCCTCGCCGGACGAGTGAGAACAATTCCTGGTGAACAACGGCTTGTTCGTTATAGACATGCACGCCGTCGTTGGCGATGAAGACGCCGGAGGGCGTGCCATTGCCTTCGGTATAGACGAATTGGTTGAAGGCATTGACAGTGGGGAGCGCAGCGGCTTTGGCCTGCTTCAGGTCTTCGCGCGCGAGCGAGGCGGTTAGCGCGGCGGAACTAATGGCACCCCCGTACACCTTGGCGCGCGTGAGGGCATCCTGCAAAGTGACGGTAATGGAATTCTGCGGCGGAACGCTCTGCGCGGAAAGAGACCACCCCATGGCTACAAGCAGAGGAAAGAGTTGGCTTATGCGTGCTGGAGGCAACTCACTATTAAACACGAAGACTCGCTAACTCCCGTATACTACCCGCCAAACTTTCTTGCCGCCATCGTCGGAGACTAGCAGGCTGCCGTCGCGCATTTCGAGAATGCCTACCGGCCGGCCCCAGACGTCCTTTCGATCGGCAGCTAACATCCATCCGGTGAGAAAATCCTGAGGCTTGCCAACGGGCTTGCCGTTGCGGAACGGCAGGAAGGAGAGCGAGTATCCCACACGCTGGGCACGGTTTGACGAGCCATGGTTGGCGAGGAAAGCTCCGCCTCGATACTTGGCGGGGAAGGCTTTGCCGGTGTAAAAGACAAAATCGAGAATGGCGCAATGCGGTTCCAGAATCACATCTGGCGCGAGGGCGGTAGGTACCAACTCGGGGCGCTTGCCGGCGAGGCGCGGGTCTTCGTGCGGGCCCAGATAAGCATAGGGCCAACCGTAGAAAGCGCCGGGCTTCACGCTGGTGAAGTAATCGGCCACCAGGCCATCGCCCAGATCGTTGCGCTCTTCGACGGTAGTCCAAAGCTGGTTGCTTGAGGGCTCAAAGCGCAGCCCCACGGGGTTGCGAAGGCCGCTCGCATAAACGCGGTGGCCGGTGCCATCGGGATTGTATTCGTTGATGGCGGCGCGATTTTCGGGATCGCCTTCCACCAGATCGCCCGACGAACCGACGGCGACGTACATCTTGCCGCCCTGCTTGTTGAACGCAATGGTGCGGGTGACGTGGCCTTTGTCGTAGCCCGCGAGAGACACCACCTCTTCGCCAGGGCCGGCGGTCCGGTTGGCTGAATCGTACTTGTAACGCTTGATGGAAGTGGGCTCGCCGACATAGAGATATTCGTGCCAGAACGCGAGTCCATAGGGCCGGTCGAGCCCTTTCAAGAGGGCGGACTTCTTCCCGCCTTCGAGTACGTAGACGGTTCCGTTCGCGACTGTATCGCAGATCAGCACCTCGCCGGAAGCACCCTGCACCATGAAGCGGGGGCGCTCAAAGCCGGAAGCATATTCTGAAAC
>JBBROT010000293.1:0-4960 GCA_038229155.1 Bryobacterales bacterium
CGGCCAGTATCAGCACTCTTCATGCAATCGCCGCGGCGCGTGTGCGACGCGTACCCGAAGGCCGCCTCAGCGGGCGTTGGCCCACGCTGCGGCTCTATTGTTCGGAACAGGCGCACTCCTCTGTCGAGAAGGGCGCGATGGCGCTCGGCATCGGCCGCGACAACGTGGTGAAAATCGCAACCGATGGGCAGTTCCGGATGGACCCCGCCGCATTGCGCGCCGTGATCGAGACGGACCTCGCAAACGGCTACGTGCCCTTCTGCATCGTGGCCACAGTGGGCACCACTTCCACCACCAGCATCGATCCCGTTCCGCTCATCGCGCCCATCGCGCGCGAGTTCAACCTCTGGCTGCATATCGACGCGGCCTATGCAGGCTCGGCTGCTGTCTCGCCGAAGTTCCAATGGCTGATGGACGGAGTGGAACACGCCGATTCGCTGGTGACGAACCCGCACAAATGGCTCTTCACGCCTGTCGATTTGAGCATCCTGTACTGCCGCCAGCCGGAACTCCTTCGTGAGGCGTTCTCGCTTGTGCCGGAATACTTGCGCAGTGCACAAGACCCGCGAGCGCTGAATTACATGGAATACGGCATCGTTCTGGGCCGAAGATTCCGGGCGCTGAAGCTTTGGTTTATTCTCCGGTATTATGGCCGCGACGAGATTTCCCGCATGATCGAAGAGCACATCCGCTGGGCGCGGGAGCTGGCGGAGGTCATCGCGCGTGAGCCGGGATGGGAAGTGTGCGCGCCCACGCCGCTCTCCGTGGTGTGCTTTCGCAAAGCAGTTTCGAATGCCGAAAACGAGGCGATTCTTGATCGCGTCAACGCCGGAGGAGAGATCTTCTTGTCACATACAGTGCTGAATGGAAAGTACGTAATTCGCATCGCCATTGGCAACATGTACACCACGCGCGACCACGTGTTCCGCGCTTGGGAGTTGGTGCGGTCATGATTGCGACAAAACCGGGCGACCGCAGCTTCTTCGGCCATCCGAAAGGCCTGGCCACGCTCTTCCTGACCGAACTCTGGGAGCGCTTCAGCTACTACGGGATGCGCGCCCTGCTCATCCTGTTTATGGCTGCTCCCGCTTCGCGCGGCGGCATGGGTTTCCCCCTGGTGGAAGCCGGTGCCATCTATGGACTCTATACCGGAATGGTGTATCTGATCTGCCTGCCGGGCGGCTGGGTGGCGGACCGGATACTCGGTGCGCGCCGAGCCGTACTCATCGGCGGCATCATCATCGCCCTCGGCCACTTCTGCCTTGCTCTTCCAGCCGTGCCCACTTTCTTCCTGGGTCTCTGCCTGATCGTGATCGGGACCGGTCTGCTGAAGCCGAACATCAGCGCGATGGTGGGTGAACTCTACGAAGGCAACGACCCTCGGCGCGACGCGGGCTTTTCCATTTTCTACATCGGCATCAATCTGGGAGCGTTCATCGCGCCGCTGGCTTGTAGTTACTTGGGTGAGCGGGTCAACTGGCACTACGGCTTCGGCCTAGCGGGAATCGGGATGGCAGCGGGCGTGATCCAGTACCTCGCTGGCCAGAAGAACCTGGGCCGCGCTGGAATGGCACCGCTAACGACGCCTTCCGACCGCGCTCATTTGACCCGCTACGGAATCAGCGGCATGCTGCTGATCGTGGTGCTGGCGGTTCTTGCGTCTCAGGGCATCCTCTCCATTGAGACGCTCTCGTCCGGGTTCGGCGTAATCCTTACAGTGACGGTGGTTGCTGTGTTCGCGGGCCTGCTCATCTTCGGCAAGTGGACGCCTGTCGAACGCGGACGCCTGATCATGATCATCATCCTGTTCGCCGCCGCGTCTCTGTTCTGGTCGGTTTATGAACAGGCCGGGTCCACGCTGAACCTCTTCGCCGAACGGAATACAGACCGCTCATTCCCTTGGATGTCGCAACCGTTTCCCGCCGGGTGGTTTCAATCGCTGCCACCGCTCTACGTGATCGCAATTGCGCCGTTGTTCGCGTTCCTCTGGGTGAAGCTCGGCACGCGCAATCCGGCTGCTCCCGCCAAGTTCGCTATTGGGCTGCTCTTCGCGGGCCTGAGCCTGATTGTGCTGATTCCCATTGCGAACCGCACCGGAGTGAGCCCGGGATGGCTTGCGCTCACGTACCTGCTGCAGACCGTGGGTGAACTCTGCTTGAGCCCCGTGGGCCTGAGCGCGATGACGAAGCTTGCTCCCCAACGGATCGTCGGCCTAGTGCTGGGGATCTGGTTTGTGGCGCTCTCGATCGGCGACTATATCAGCGGCCGCCTGGCGAGTGTCTATGAGAAGTTTCCTCTGCCCCAACTGTTTGGCTATGTCGGGCTTTCGGCTCTGGTGCTGGGCGCTCTGATGTTTCTCTTCCTCCGGCCCATGAGGAGACTCATGGCCGGAGTGAAGTAGAAAGCCTTACGCGAGATCGAACTTGGTTTGATGCAGCAGCGGATCGCTCTTCACCATAACGGTCTTGCCAAGCGTTTCTTCAATCTCCTGAAGAAAATCGTTTTGATTGCTCTTCAAGACCTTCGCTACTTCGGGATGAACGCGCAGCATCACGTCGTTATCCAGAACCTTGGCTAGCTTATGAGCCTCGGTGAGAATCTCTGAGATCACGGTCTGAACGCTCTTGATGGAACCCGCTCCCTCGCAATACGTGCAGGGAGTACAGAGCGTGCGTTCGAGGGATTGCTTGACGCGCTTGCGGGTGATGGCCACCAAGCCGAAGTCATTGAACTGCAGAATCTTGTAAGGCGCCCGATCCACGCGCATCGCTTCTTCCAAAGCCTGCATGACTTTGGCTTTGTTTTTGCGTTCGTCCATATCGATGAAATCGACGACGATAATGCCGCCCAAATCGCGCAGACGGATCTGACGGACGATTTCCTTGATGGCGTCAGTATTCGTCTTGACGATGGTGTCTTCCAGGCGATTCGACTTGCCGACATACTTGCCGGTATTGATATCGATGGCGACAAGCGCCTCGGTCTGGTTGATGACGATATAGCCGCCGCTCTTGAGCCAGACTTTCGGGCGCAGAGCCTTTTCGAGTTCGCTCGAAATACCGAATTCGTCGAAGATCGGCGTGTTGCGGGTATAGAGTTTGACGCGGCTAACCAAGCCCGGCTGGAAGCGTTGGACGAAGCCCAGGATGCTCTCATAGAGCACTTCGTTATCGACCCAAACGGTCTTGAACGAAGTGGTGAGCTGATCGCGGAGGATGCGCTGTACCACGTCGAGATCGTGATGCATGAGCTGCGGGGCGGGGCGCTTCTCAGCCTTCTGGCGCATATCGAGCCAGAGGTTATAGAGGAACATCATGTCCGCGCGAAGCTCTTCTTCCGTGCGGCCATCGCCGGCGGTGCGAACGATGAAGCCGCCGGGGATGCCGGCACGATGTGTTTGCAGCACACGCTTCAGGCGCTGCCGCTCTTCATCCGAAGGAATTTTACGAGAGACGCCGATGTGATCGACAGAGGGCATGTAGACCAGGAAGCGGCCGGGCAACGCGACGTGCGACGTGATGCGGGCGCCTTTTTGGCCGATGGGCTCTTTGGCGATCTGGACGATGATTTCCTGACCTTCGCGCAACAGGTCAGTGATGGAGGGCAGGGGAGGGCGGGCGCGTTCTTCGCGGTCTTTATCGCGGTCACGACCGTCGCGGGGTCCACGGTCTTCGCGGGGTCCACGATCTTCTCTGGGCCGACGGTCTTCACGGGGCTGGCGTTCTTCGCGCGGCTGGCGGTTTTCAAGGGGCTGTCGCGTTTCGGGCGCGGTTACCTCATGCACTTCGCCCTCGACGGCCGGGTTCGAGGTTTCTTCTGTTCGAGGTGTACGTTCGGGGCGATCTTCGCCGGGGCGGCCCTTACGACGCATGCGCCGGGAAACACGATGCTGATACCGGGGATTCTGTTCGCGGAGAGTGGCGGTCAGGCTGGTCGGGATGCGGGCAGGCTCGGGACCGTCTTCGCCAGTCTCGGATTCGGATTCGGTTTCATCCGTTTCCGTGCCGTCGTCCAGGAACTCTTCGCTGGCAGACTCTTCGATGACCTCATGATGATTCTCTTCACCGATTTCAGGCAGCGGTTCGGAGGCACCTTGCGTGAGCAGTTCTTCGGGCTCTTCGGATTGATCGCGCTCTTCGATAAACTGCGCAACAAACTCTTCGTCCTGAATCTCATCGGCGGCGGGAGGGGGTTCGTGCGAAACGAATTCAGCTTCGGCTTCCTTTTCCTCCGGTTCGGAATGAACGCCATCGGTCTCCACTTCTTCGGGTTCATGGTCCGTGGCAGCTTCCACCCCGTGGGCCAGGTCTTCTTCCTCCTCGCGGATGACGACGGGGACGGGCTCGGAAATGTATTTCGCCAGCGATTCGCCGGGCAGCACCACCATCTCGGACGGTGAGGAAGAGTAGGGCGTCGCGCCAGCCGGTTCGGCGTCCGATTCTTCGGCGACAGAAGTTGAGGACTGGTCCGAGGGGTTGAAGTATTTGGATTCGGGGATGCCGCCGGGTTCGCGCGATCCACCGCCAGCAGGGCGTTCAGAACCGCGACGTCCGCCACGGCGCCGGCCGCGTCCTCCGCGTTGGCGGTCTTCGCGAGGACGGTCACCGGAGCGTTCTGGCCGGTCGGATCGCGTCGGGATTATGGGGGACGACGAAGGAACGGCCAGGGTGCCCGATTCGAAAACGGCATCCGCTATGGTTGAGGGCTGGGAGGCTTCCGGAGTGATGGGCAGGCCCTTTTCGAGGCGAGCGACCTTCTCTTCAACGCCGGAGACGATCTTGTCGTATTCGTCGTTGTCTTCGAAGAAATCGGAAACATAAAGGAAGGCATCGCGTTCGAGACCGATATCGACGAACGCGGATTGCATTCCGGGCAGGACGCGGGTGACGCGACCTTTGTGGATACTGCCGGCGAGGGAATATTCCGTCTCGCGCTGGTAAAAAATCTCGACGAGCTGATC
>JBBROT010000294.1:0-4932 GCA_038229155.1 Bryobacterales bacterium
TGACGAGCTCTTCGGTGGGCTGTTCGATTGCGGGCGAGTCCAGTGCCAGGCGGCGGCGGCGGAAGTGAGCGACGGAATACAACACGACAAACGCCAGCAGCAGGCCGACCGACGCGCCCAGAGCGATGGCTTCTGGATCGTGAGTGGGATGGATCGCAATGACTCCGATATTGAAGAGCACCGGAATCGCTGCGGCCATCAGCGGTAACCACGGTTGGTTCATGGTAAACAGGCTGCGTGAGGTGAGTTCGAGCAGGCTCCAACCGATGAGGCTTGGCGCGAATCCCAGGAACACGGCGCTCACCAGGGCGGTCGATTCGGCCGTGAAGTTTCCGCGCTGGAACAGCACCGTGAAAATTGGCTTCCGCAGCAGTTCCGCCAGGATGCAGGCCGTGACCGCCGTGGCCGCGGCGAGCGCTGTCGCGCGGTCCACCAAGCGCCAAGCTTCGGCAATCCGGCTGCGCACACGCAGGCGCGCGATTTCAGGCAGCAGTGAATTCGAAACGGGTGAGACCAGGTAAGCCACCACCACGTTGACGCAGCGAATACAATAGTCGAACGCGGCGGCCATGCCGGGGCCGGCTTGCGTGGCGTGAGCGCGCGTGACGATCAGGTTCAGCGCGATCAAGCCGGCATAGATCAGGAACGTGCCGGGCTTGGCCACCAGCTCGCGCCAAGGTGTGGGAAAATTCGCTGTCGCGGGCCGTGTGCGGAACTCGCGCGCGCACCAGTACACCAGTAAAAATTGTACGCAGGAGCCGGTTGTATAGCCGAGCGCAAAGCCGTAAATGCCCGCCACTTTCCAGAGCGAGAGCGCACCTACGATGGTGAACGTGTTGAGACAAGCCTGATAAAAAGCCGAGGGGCCGAACCGGCGCTCCGTAAAGAGAATGGCCGATTGCATGGCGGTGACACCGGCAAATAGCGTGGTGAGCGCGGTGATGCGCAGAATGTTCACCGCCACCGGAACCTGGTCCGCCGCAAGGCCCGGGCCCAGAGCGTGAATCAAAGTGGACGCGCAAAGAATGATACCGGCGGCCAGCACGGCGAAGAGCCATGTGAAGACGGTGTTGGCCTTGCGGAACAACGCGGTGCGGTCGGCACCTTCGCGCAGCATCAACATCGGCACGAAGGCGAATACCATCGTGTTGATGAGAACGGAATTCAGTGTATCGATGGGGCCGATTGCCACCGCCAGCGCGTCGGCATGCGCATAGGTGCCGAGCAGGTACGCGGTGATGGCCACACGAACGAACCCAATCAGGTTACCGAGGATGATTCCGGCACCGATGGTGATACCGCCCCGCACCAGCGGATTTGCCGCGCCGCCGGCCACGCGTTGCACAAAGCTTCTGAGCGCTTTTGAAGGACCGGACTGTACAGGGTGCAGAGCGCGCTCCCGTTCTTTTAGGAACTCTTCGCCGCGGCCAGAGCCGCGTCGTAGTTAGGGTAATCCGCAACTTCCTTTACGTATTCCACGTATCGGATCTTGTTTTCTTTGTTCACCACAAAGATGGCGCGGCTCTCCAGCCGCAAATCCTTAATCAGCGTTCCGTAATTGCCGCCGAAGGATGCGTCACGGTGATCGGACAACATCTTCACGCGGTCCACATCGAAGGCGGAGCCCCAGCGCTTTTGCGCGAAGGGCAAGTCCATCGAAATTGTATACACTTCGACGCCCGGCATATGAACAATCTCTTCATTGAAGCGCTTGGTTTGCGCGTCGCAGACGGGTGTATCGAGCGAGGGAACGACACTGAAAATTCGCACGGCGCTGCCGGTATCTTTCAGAGTGACAGGCTGCAAGCCGGTATCGACGCATTGAAAATCGGGCGCTGTGTCCCCCACCTTCAGTTCCGGCCCGAGCAGCGTGATCGGGTTGCCCATCAAAGTCGCGTCCTGGCGTTCCATCGGCGCTATTGTAGCAACTCACTGAACTGGGCAACGTCGCCGGTGGGCAACTGGCACACCATGTTTTCGCAGACGGTGACGGAGGCGGAGGCGCTTGGCTGGCCCGGCGCAATGGTGAAAAGCGGTAGGAACCGGCTGTGGTACGCCCGCAGGAGCGCCTTTCCTTCCGGCGATTCGGGGTCACCCGAAAAGTGGACCTCCTTGGGCGGGGCAAGCGAGTATTCGAATGCCGCCAGCATCTGCGGCACGGCGTAGGGCGAATCGGCAATGCGGGAGCGGAAGGCGTGCAGCAGGCGGCGGGCGGATTCGGAAAAATCCTCGCGGCCGGTGAAGCGGGCAAGCTGCATCAGGTTCATGGCGGCGACGGCGTTCGCACCCGGTTCGGCACCATCGTAATCTTCTTTCATGCGCAGTACCAGATCGCCTTGCCCGGCGGCGGTGCTGAAGAAGCCGCCCTGCTCCTTGTCTTCGAACAGCATGATCTGGCGCTCGGTCAGGGTGACGGCGAACTGCAAATGCTCAGGTTGCAGGGTGCATTGGTAAAGCTCCAGCAGGCCGCTGACCAGGTTTGCGTAGTCATCCAGAAAGCCGGGGACTGCCGCGCTACCGTCCCGGTAACGGCGCAGCAAGGTGCCATCTTTCCAGAGAGAGCGCTGGATGAAATCGGCTGCCTGACGGGCCGCGAGTGTGTAACGAGGCTCATCTAATACCGCGCCGGCGCGGGCAAAGGCGCGAATCATCATGCCGTCCCAGGCGGTCAGGATCTTATCGTCGCGATACGGGCGCGGACGCAAATTACGCTCCCGCAACAGGCGCTCTCCGGTGCTTTCCACGCTGGCGAGGACCGTATCGAGGGGCACGTCGAAGTGACGCGCCGTCTCTTCGGACGTATGAGCTTCGAAGAGAATATTGCGGCCCGTGAATTCGCCATGCGGATCGTGTTCCACATTGCCTTGGGGCTCCACGCCGAACTGAAATTCAAAGTAGCGATCTTGAATTTCAGCGGCTCGCCAGATGTAAAACGCACCTTCCGATTTGTGCCCCGGATTCGCGGCATCGGCAGCACTATCGGCGTCTTCGGCGGAATAGAAGCCGCCCTCGGCATCGGTCATGTCATGCAGGACGTAGTCCAAAATGCGGACTACTTCGCGCCGCAGCAACGGTTCGCCAGTGATTTGAAATGCTTCCAGATAAGAGACGGCCAGTTGGGCCTGATCGTAAAGCATCTTCTCGAAGTGGGGCACAAACCAATAGGCATCCACGGAATAACGATGGAAGCCGCCCGCCAACTGGTCGTTCATGCCGCCGCGCGCCATTGCGAGCAAAGTAGCGGTCACCATTTCGGCGGCCCGCGTTTCGCCGGTGCGAGCCCAATGCCGCAGAAGGAAGTTGAAAATAACTGGCCGCGGAAATTTGGGTGCCGCCCCGAACCCGCCATGCTGTTCATCGAAGGTGCGGCTGAAATGCAGATAGGCGCGATCTAATGCCGTCGCATCGGGCAGGCCGGCGGCCGAATCGAGAGAAGAGGCCGCGCGCAACTGGTCCAACACCTTCGCGCTGCTCTCCACAATGCGGGTGCGCTCTTCGCGCCAAGCCCTGGCGATTCGCTCACACACGTCACCGAACCCAGGCCGCCCGTAGCGCGTGTCTGGAGGGAAGTATGTGCCGCCGACGAAAGGGTGCAAATCCGGCGTGAGCCAGACGGACATGGGCCAACCACCGGAGCCAGTCGCGGCTTGCACATATGACATGTAGATGCGGTCCACATCGGGCCGTTCCTCACGGTCCACTTTGATGGAAACGAAATAGCGATTCAGAATCGCCGCTATCTCTTCGCGCTCAAAACTTTCATGCTCCATCACGTGGCACCAGTGGCAGGTGGAGTATCCGACCGAAAGAAAAATGGGCTTGTCTTCGGTTCGCGCTTTGGCGAACGCCTCTTCACCCCACGGGTACCAATCCACCGGATTTCCCGCGTGTTGCAGCAGGTACGGGCTCTTCTCGTCAACCAATCGATTCATAGGCGAGGCTCGCTCACATCTCCCGGTACAACAACAAGACCACTCCCACCATGGAAAAGCAAACCGGCCAGATTGCCGCGGGCACCCTTCTGTCCGCGGGCGGCAGGCGCAATTCCAGCCATCGGGCCCAACCGGCGGCGATGCCGAAAATCGCTAGCGGCACGTGGCTGAGCTCGGCCAGCAGTTCCTCTTTCACGTTAGTCAACGAATGCGAATGCGTCAGAAGGAGGGCTCCGCCCAGCGCGCACACGGCGGGAAACACAAGGGCCGTTCGCATGGAGGTGAGCCGACCGGTTTGCACGCCCCATTCGAACGCCGCGAACGCGAATACCAGAATCACGGCGAGCCGGTGCTGCAACACTTCAGCGGAACGCAGGCTCTCCCAAAAGCCGAACGGCCCCAGCGGCCAGACGTCCGCATCGGCGCGCAAGAGCAGGAATATTCCCAGACCGACAAACAGCAGAGGCCAGTTGCGCGCCCAGGCCGCGTACCCTGTTTTTGCCAGAACCGCGAATAGGCCCATGGACAACACCACCAACCCGGCCCAATGGTGGTTGTATTCCGACCACTCGAAATCGTTCCTGGTGCGTTCGACGCCGGGCAGCGTCAGGTCCTTCACGCTGGGGGTAGAGAGCCGGGGCACGCGCGGCGTCATGCGCTCCACCACGGTTTGGGCGGGGACGATGCTGCTCTTCATATCCACGGCCGGCGGCTGCGAGGTGAGAGACGCCGCCGCGAAGATGACGCAAAAGCCGATACCAATCTCGGCTTCGCCAACAGCTCTCAACCGGGAGAGAGTTTCTTTGCCGCGGACGCCGAAGTAATTCACGCCACCCAGCACCAGCAGCATCGAGAACAATACCACCTTGGCGGCGACCATCACGCCGTAAGCCGTTCCGTAAATGGCTTGCGGTTGGCCAACGTAGAAGTAACCGAGTGCAATGCCGGCGGCCGCGAGAACGCCCGCCGAAGCTAAGGCGAGCGCGGAAAATCGTTTCCA
>JBBROT010000295.1:0-4918 GCA_038229155.1 Bryobacterales bacterium
AAGAGCTTTGCGCAATTCGGCGACGTAGCGGCCGGTGGGCGCATGGTCCGGGTTCAGCGCCACCAGAATTTCACCATCGCCGGGCCCGATCATGGCCGCATCGATCAGCGCGAGATTGGTACCGCTCGAAGGCAGACCGATGTTGTCCAGCACCATGTGCAATTCATTCTTCGGAATGGTGCGCCGGATCAGGGCATCCACCTGGCCGAAGATGCGCTCTGTTTCTTCGAGGCGGGTGCCGGCCGGAGCGCGGACATGCAGCCGGAATTCGCCGGCGTCCACGGTGGGAAAGAAATCCTGCCCCAGGAACGGCATCAGGCCGACGGAGATCAGCGAAAAGAAAGCGAAAATACAGACGGTGATGGCGCGGTGCTTGAGCGCCGATTCCAGCAAACCGCGATAGCCTTCGCGCATGCGCGAAAAGCCTCGTTCGAAGGCGGCATGAATGCGTGCGAAGAAGCCGTGCGAGAGCGCTGTATCCGCGTGGCCGGTGTGCAGATGCACTTCCGCGCCGAGCAGATACTTGGCCATGGTGGGCACCAAAGTTCGCGAGAGCAGATAAGACGCAAGCATCGCAAACACCACCGCCATGGCAAGCGGGGTGAACAAAGATTTCGCCGCGCCGCTCAGGAAAACCACGGGAACGAACACAATGCAGATGGCGAGTGTGGAAACGAAGGCCGGCACCGCAATCTGTTGCGCGCCGTCCAGAATGGCTTCAAGGATGGGCTTGCGCTGCGCTATGTTGCGATGGATGTTTTCGATTTCCACCGTTGCATCGTCCACCAGGATGCCGACGGCGAGAGCGAGGCCGCCGAGAGTCATCACATTCAAGGTTTCGCCCATCAAGCGCATCGCCATGATGGAAACAAGAATGGAGAGCGGGATGGAAATCGCGACTATCACCGTGGAGCGCCAACTGCCCAGAAACAGAAGAATCATCAACGCCGTTAGGAATGCCGCGATGGTGGCCTCGCGCACTACGCCATCGATGGCGGCCCGCACGAAAATGGATTGATCGAACAGCAGTTGAACTTTCAGTTCCGGCGGCAGCGTGGCCAAAATGCGCGGCAGTTGTTTCTTGACGCGCGCCACCACGTCGAGCGTGGAAGCGTTGCCGTTGCGCAGCACTGTCATCAATGCCGAGCGCGCCCCGTTATTACGCACGATGTTGCTCTGGATGGCGAAGCCGTCGCGCACTTGGGCCACATCGCGAATATAAATGGGAGTGCCTTTGATCAGCCGGATAGGTAGATTGTTCAAATCTTCCAACACCTCAGGGCTGGCATTCATGCGGACGTGATATTCGCGCTCGCCGAATTTGACGCTGCCGCCCGGCAGAATCACGTTGCCCGAATTGATGGCGTTGCTGACATCGGAGGCGGAAATGCCTTTGGAAAACATCTGTTCCGGCTCCAGATCCACCATGATCTGGCGCGGCTTGCCGCCGAAGGGCGTAGTGACGGAGGCACCTTGCACAGTGGCAAGCTGCGTACGCAGAAAGTTCAGTCCCAGATCGTAAAGGTCCGATTCGGAAAAGCCCTTCCCGCTCAAGCTGGCTTGCAGGATGGGAACGTTCGAGACATTGTATTGCAGGATGTTCGGCGGAATGATGCCGGGCGGCAGAATGCGCGTGATGCTCTGCGAAATGGCGGTGACCTGCGCCACCGCGCCTTCCACTTTCGCTCCCGGATGGAAGAACACTTTGATGATGGCCACGCCGTTCAGCGTTTGCGATTCGATGTGCTCGATATCGTTCACGGTGGTGGTCATGGCGCGCTCATGCACAGTGACGATGCGGCGCTCCATTTCCTCCGGCGCGAGACCGTTATACTGCCAGATCACGCTGACGACGGGGATGTCGATATAAGGGAAGATATCGACCGGCATGCGCAGGATGGTGACGATGCCAAGCACCAGTACCAGCAGCGCCGCCACCACGAAAGTGTAGGGCCGCCGGAGCGCGAGTTTTACAATCCACATAGAAAGCTGGAGATAGCCGAAAAGACGAAATTCCAGTTTAGCTGAACGAAGAATTCGGGTGGGGCCGCGAACATTTCAGACATTTTATGTTTTGTAGGTTATCCTGAGTTGTTCAGGGAGTATTCGGTTGAGAAACAAGGCCCGGCGATGTTGAAATTTTGCGTCCTGGCGAGCGGCAGTTCGGGAAACAGCGCGCTGATCGCGACCGAGCGCACGCGCATTCTGGTGGATGCCGGTTTGAGCGTTCGCGAATTGACGCGCCGCTTGGCGGAGATCGGCGAAACGGTGGATGGGCTGGACGCTGTGCTGGTCACGCACGAACACTCCGATCACGTATCCGGGTTGTGCCGTTTGTTGCGGGCCCGTAAGCGCGCCAAGCGCCCGCTGCCGGCGTATCTGACCCGTTTGACCGCTCCCGTTATCGATTGGGAAGAGTGTGAGCCGGTGCTTGAAACGTTCCAGGCCGGTTCCAGTTTTCGCGTGGGCGATATTGAAGTGGACAGCTTCACCATCCCGCACGATGCGCGGGATCCGGTCGGCTTTTGCTTTCGCGCGGAAGGGGTCAAAATCGCCGTCGCGACAGACCTGGGCTACATTCCGGAGTCAATCAAGTTTCATCTGCGCGGTGTGCATGTGTTGCTGCTCGAATCGAATCACGATCTGGAAATGTTGAAGGTGGGTCCGTATCCCTGGAGCGTCAAGCAGCGCGTGATGGGCCGGAATGGGCATCTTTCGAATTCGGTCGTCTGCGAGTATTTGGCGGGAGACTTTGCTTCGTCTGCGCAGGCGCTCATTCTCGGTCACTTGAGCGATCAGAACAACCATCCGGAACTGGTGCGCATGGGCGCGGCGGAAGCGCTGGAGCGGCGTGGCATGGCGTCGACGCGCCTGGTGATTGCCGAACAGATGCGCCACACCGAGGTCTTTCAGTTTTGACCCGAGCGGGCCTCGCTTGATCGACCGGTATACACGTCCCGCAATGGGGCGCGTTTGGCAGGAGCGGGCGAAGTACGAAAAGTGGCTCGAAGTGGAATTGGCCGCCACCGAATCGCTGGCTGAATTGGGGCTAGTGCCCGCCGAAGCGGCTCGCGATCTACGCACGCATGCCGGCTTTTCCGTCGAGCGCATCACGGAAATCGAAGCGCGCGTGAAGCATGACGTGATCGCGTTTACCACTTCGGTCGCGGAGACAATGGCGCAAGCGGGCGTGGCGGAATCTTCGCGCTGGCTGCACTATGGCCTGACTTCGACCGACGTCGTGGATACCGCGCAGGCGTTGCAAATTTGCGAAGCTTCGCGCATTTTGGAACAGGACCTGACCGAACTGCGCGAGGTACTGAAGCGCCGCGCATTCGAGTTTCAGCACACGGTGCAGGTCGGGCGCACTCACGGCGTGCATGCGGAGCCCATCACGTTCGGCTTGAAGCTGGCCATCTGGTATGAGGAAGCGGGCCGCAACTTGACGCGGCTGCGCGCGGCCGCGGAAGATTTGCGCGTGGGCAAGGTCTCAGGCGCGGTGGGAACGTTCGCGCACATCGGCCCCGAAGTGGAAGAACTGATCTGCCGCAAGCTGGACCTGCGGCCCGCGCCTGTAGCCTCGCAGGTGATCCAGCGCGATAGGCACGCGCACTATCTGGCGGTACTCGCGGTGATCGCGGCCAGCCTCGAAAAGATTGCGCTCGAAGTTCGTCATTTGCAGCGGACGGAAGTGCGGGAAGCGGAAGAGTTCTTTTCGAAGGGGCAGAAGGGCAGCTCCGCCATGCCGCATAAGCGCAACCCCATTACCTGTGAACAGATCTGCGGTCTGGCGCGTGTGGTGCGCGCGAACGCCACAGCCGGTTTCGAAGACGTGGCGCTGTGGCATGAGCGCGACATCTCGCATTCCTCCACCGAGCGGATCGTGTTTCCGGATTCGACCATTCTCACCGATTACCTGCTGGCGAAAACCACGCGGCTGGTGGATACGCTCATGGTCTATCCGGAGCGCATGATGCGTAACCTGGAACTGACCAAAGGCCTCGTGTTCTCCGGCCAGCTACTGCTGGATTTGGCGGCCGCGGGCATGTTGCGCGAAGACGCCTATGCCGCCGTGCAGCGCCACGCCATGGAAGCGTTCGAAACCGAAACAGAGTTCCGGCCGCGCATTGAAGCCGACCCGGAAATTGCGCGCTACCTGACGCGGGACCAGATCGCTCAAGCGTTCTCTTTGGAGCGCCAACTGCGGCACGTGGGCGCGATCTTCGAACGCGTGTTCGGCGAAAAGCTATAGCCCGGCAATCAGTTCTTCCAACTCTTCCAGCGCGCCCCGGAAAAAGTGGTCTTCAGCCGGAATATAAACCAGCCGTTTAGGTTCGGCGAAATTCTGGTAAAGCAAATCGAGAGCTTCGCGCGGGCCGAACTCATCGTGCGTGCTCTGCACGAAGGTCTTCGGCACTCCGCACGCCGAGAGATAGGTATTGTCTTCGCGCCACGTGGGGAAACCCACCGCGATCAAGCGCGAGGCACCCGCATCCGCGCATCCCAGGCGCAGGATAATGCGTGAGCCAAAGGAAAAGCCCGCTAGCGAGTAAGGCAGCGCAGGGTAACGCTCACGCAGCCACTGAAGCGCCGCGCGCGCATCTTCCAGTTCGCCTACAGCCTGATCGTAGACTCCCTCGCTACGGCCCACCCCGCGAAAATTGAAACGCAGCACCACCGCGCCAGACCTGCGCAGGCCGCGCGCCAAACGGTACACCACCTTATTGTGCATGGTGCCGCCATGCGCCGGATGGGGGTGGCAGACCAGAATAGTCTCGCGCGGTTCGACCGATTCGGGCTCTTCAAGCAGCGCCTCCAGAGCGCCCGCCGGTCCTTGCAGAGTGTGAGCTTCGATGCGCCTCGCCACGGAAAGCTAATTGGTGCGGAAGTTAATGAACTGCAGATCGATACCGAAATC
>JBBROT010000296.1:0-4909 GCA_038229155.1 Bryobacterales bacterium
CACGATGCGGATTGTCGCCGGGCTCGCCGTTGTCCGCGCCCAGGCGTGCCTTGCCCGCCGACACATCGGGAAGCATGGAAGCGCCCTGCCAGGATTCGCCCACGAAGATAGGAAAGGGTGCGAAAGATTTCAAGCGATCGGTTGCGGCGTCGTACTCGGCGGTGCCGTATTGCCAAGCCGGTTCGGTCTGCGATGCGCTGGCAGTTTCGTGGTCTGAGGAGACAAACTTCACGGCCGCGGCAGTCTCAGCCGATGTGGCCTCGCGGCCGAACACCAACCGGTAAAGATGCTGCACGCGTTTCGCCGCGTTCGCTTCGCGACTCACATCCGGACGTTCCACTAGATGCTTCGCCTGCTCAGCCATAAATGAACTGTTGATTAGAAACAAGGCCTGCTGAGGCACGGTGGTGGTGTAGCGAATGGGCGCGTGCTGATCGGGGCTTGCGAAATCGAATGCGGAGAGCATGCCGGGGATGCGGCCGCGTTCGATGTAACCGTACACGGTCCTTCGCGGAACAGTGGGCGTGGCCACCAGCGCAAACGGCACGCCGCCGATGCCGCTTTCGAGTTGGCCGGAGACAGCCAGCACGGAATCGCGCAAGCTTTCTATATCCAGCCGCCGCCTGTTCATGCGGCCCAGCCATTGGTTCTCGGGGTCTTGCTTGCGTGCTTCCGCGCTGCTCTCACTGCTTTGCAGGTAGGTGGCGGAGAGCATGATCTTGCGATGCAGTTTCTTTATAGACCAGCCGGACTCCATGAAATCGACCGCAAGATGGTCGAGCAACTCCGGGTGCGTGGGCGCGTCGCCGCGCAGGCCGAAATCGCTGGGGGTCCTTACGATGCCGTTGCCGAAGTGGTACATCCACACGCGATTCACAATTACGCGAGCGGTCACGGGATTGTCTTTGTTCGCAATCGCCTTCGCCAAGTCCAGACGGCCGCTACCATCTTTGAAATTTTCCGGCTCGCCAGAGGAGAGGCAGCTCAGGAAGTGCGCGGGCGTTTCAGGTCCCCTATTGTTGGGGTTGCCTCGCACGAAGACATGCGCGGTTTGCGGCTTCGGCACATCTTCAACGGCCATGGCTCGCGGAACACCGCCATCGTAGGCGTACATGGCCCGCATGGTGTCGTAGCGGTTTTTGAAGTTGATGGTGTTGTTTCTGTCGCCTTCGGTCATCACCTGGTCGAAATCGCTGACAGGCACATTGACGGGTGCGTTGGGACCGCGTAACGCCGCGCGCAGAAGTTCCTGATTGGCGGCGGAGAGCTGCGACGCAGAATCGTAATGGGCAAGCAGAGTCGCATACTTGGCTGCGACCTCTTTGATGTTGGCCGGGGCGCTGTGGAACTCCGCGATGACCAGCGGATTGGCACCCGATTGCGATGCTAAAACCTCCGGCCACTTCGCCGCAAATGCGGTATTGGGAAGGGCGGACGCAGCGTTCCAGAGCCCGAATACGCTCTGGTTATCTTTTCCGGCATCGCGCAGATAAGCTCGCCAACGGTCCAGCAGATACAGGCTGAGCTGCCGCTCTTTGATCAGGTCTTCTATTTCGGTGGGCCGCATCTTCGCGGAATCGCGAACTGCCAGCAGGTAATCCGCAACCTGCGTCCTGAAGAAGTCATTCAGTATGGCGGAGCGCTGTTTGCGATATTCCGTATCCGTGTTGCGGATGCGAGCCAGACGGTCGCCATAAAGCTTGTCGATGCTGCTGTCGGGCCGATGCGCGCCCAACAAGGGTAGGTCTTCCGGCTCATGGATATTCGAAAAAATGGAATAGAAGGAATAGTAATCTTTCGTCGGGATGGGGTCGTACTTATGATCGTGACAGCGGGCGCAGGCCACGGTTAAGCCCTGCATGCCGCGCGCGACTACATCGATACGGTCATCCACGGTTTCGGGAAAGGTCTTGGGAAACTCACGGCCCAGGCTCAGGTATCCAAGCGCGGCCAGATTCTTGGCGTCGTTGCCGGGGATGCGGTCGGCGGCGAGTTGTTGCGTCAGGAACCGATCGTAAGGCAGGTCCTGATTGAACGCGTCGATCACCCAATCGCGATAGGTGTAGGAATAAGCGAAACGTTCGCCGACGTTCCGCGCATCGGAATAGCGCGCGACATCGAGCCAGAACCGGCCCCATCGCTCTCCATAGTGGGGCGAGGCAAGCAGGCGATCGATCAAGCGCGGGTAGGCATCGGGCGAACGGTCCGCGGCGAAGGCATCGGTCTCTTCGGCGGTAGGTGGAAGGCCGGTCAGATCGTAATACGCGCGGCGCACCAGCGTGCGTTTATCGGCCGGCGCGGAAGGAGACATTTCCTTCGCTTCCAACTTGGCGAGAACGAAAGCATCGATCTTATTACGCGGCCAGGAAGCAAGCTTCACCGGCGGCGCGGCATGATCTTTAGGTTTTTGAAATGACCAGAATTGCTTCCGCTGATCGGCGGGCTTCGCCGCTATGCCATCGGCGGGCATGGCCGCGCCGGAACGAACCCAATCTTCGAAATCGGCAACTACTTCCTTCGGCAGCGCTTTGCCGGGCGGCATCTGCAGCTCTTTGTCCTGATAATGCAGAGCGTGAACCAGCAGGCTTTTCTCCGGGTTGCCCGGTTCAATGGCGGTTCCAGAATTGCCGCCACGCTTCATACCCGCTTGGGAATCCAGCAGAAGACCGCCCTGCAGCTTGGGCGCTTTCGCGCTGTGGCAGCCATAGCATTGCGCCGCCAACACCGGACGGATTTTCGTTTCAAACAGGGTCAGGCTGTCCGTCTGGGCATGGAGAGTACCGGCGAAACTCAGGGCGGCTACAAAGGAAATCGAGCGGCTGCAAACTCGCATAAGCGACACCTAGTTTATCGCTTTTCCGCCCGCCGCTGTATAATCCGAACCCATGGCCTTTCTCAGTTTTCTCCGGCTAAGCATCGTATTCGCCGCGTTGGCCGGCAGTGCTCTTGCGCAGAATGGCACCGTGGCCGGGAAGTTCACGGTGGAGCATCCCACGTTATTGAACCTCGGCTTCGAGTGGCGGATTGAAGGCGACGCCAACCGGAATGCGGCGGTCGCGGTGGAGTATCGCGCTGTGAGCGAAACGGCGTGGCGGCCCGCTTTGCCGCTTCTCAGAATTGGCGGTGAACGCGTGTTTCGTCACGGGGAGGGCCTCGATTACACAGTGCCGAATGGGTTCGCCGGAAGCATCCTGAATCTTCAGCCGGGTACCGAATACGAGTGCCGCTTCGTGCTTACAGACCCGGACGGAATTTCCGGCGAGGCCACTCACACGGTGAAGGTGCGGACGCGCCGCGAGCCTGAGGCATCGAGGCAGGGGCGCGCGCTTCACATCTATCCGCCGGATTATACGGGCACGCGCATTCAGCCCGCGTTTTCGAGTTTGATGGAAGCCTATTACGGCGCGGGCCTGGGGGATTGGAACGTGGTGTGGGAGCATCGCGCGCAACCGGGTGACACGCTGTTGTTTCACGCGGGGCTGTACCGTCCGGAGCGGCTGAACTATGTCGATCCGCTTGCCACGCCATTCGACGGCACCATGTCGCTCACGCTGAAAGGGACAGCGGAGCGGCCCATTACCATCAAAGCCGCGGGCGATGGCGAAGTGATTTTCGATGGTGCCGGAAACGCGCGCCTGTTCGATGTGATGGCTTCGCGCTACCACATCTTCGAAGACATCACGATTCGTAATACGGATGTAGGAATTTTCGCCGGGCAGAAAGAAGTGGCGGGCGCGGTGGGGCTCACCGTGAAGAATTGCCGTTTTGAAAATGTGGGCTTCGGCGTGTGGACGGAGTACGCGGGGTCGAGCGACTTCTACATTGCGGACAATTTATTTCTAGGCCGCGATGACCGCTTCCGGCTGATTGGCTGGACCGGTCCGCGGTGGGCCAGCGCTGGGCCTTACGGCTCGCACCTGCTCACCAGCTACTACGCCATTAAGGTGTACGGGCCGGGCCACGTGATTGCGCGTAACGCTATTTCATATTTCCATGACGGCATTGGCATTTCCACCTACGGCACGCCGGAGGCTGACCCCGAACGGCAAGCTTCTTCGATCGACATTTATCAGAACGATATACACATGTCGAACGACGACATCATGGAAACGGACGGCGGCGTTCACAACGTTCGCGTGTTTGAGAACCGCGGCATCAATGCCGCTCAGGGTGGATACAGTTCGCAACCCGTGTTCGGCGGCCCGATTTATTTCATCCGCAACATTCTCTACAACGTGCCCACGGGCGTGGCGTTCAAGTTCTCCGCGAAGCCGGCTGGGCTGCTGGTGTATCACAACACCATCATCGGGGAGCAAACGGTGCGCGACCCTTATTCGAACGCGCACTGGCGCAACAATCTGTTCATGGGCCGCGGCACGGCGGACCGTGGAGTGATGGCTTGGGCCAATGCGGAATCCTATGCCGATTCCGATTTCAACGGCTTCCATCCGAACGCTGGGGTGGCGGCGCAGTATACGTGGCTCGCTCCCGCGCCGGGCAAGCACGCCTATGAACCGAAGCCCGCGGAATGGCGCTCCTTCGCCACACTGGCCGAATTTCAAAAGGCGACTGGGCAGGACCGGCACAGCCGCGAAGTGGACTTCGATATCTTTGAGAACCTGAAGCCGCCGAACCCCACAACGCGGCACGCCGTTTACCACGCGATGGATCTGAATTTTCGCCTGCGGCCGGGAAGCGCGGCCATTGACGCGGGCACGGTGCTGCCCACGGTCAACGATGATTTCACCGGGTTGGCTCCGGACTTGGGCGCGCTGGAACTGGGCCGTCCTGAACCTCACTACGGGCCGCGCTGGCTCACGTGGCAGCCCTTCTACCGGTAATTTGGGTTCGTTTTGCGGAATAGGGGCAAGTGATAAAATCAAGATCGCGCGGTACCTCCCTCCTATGC
>JBBROT010000297.1:0-4908 GCA_038229155.1 Bryobacterales bacterium
GTGGTGAAAGGCGGCTTCGAAGCGGAGAGCGAATCGCAAATTGGCGTGGCGCAATTGGCTGCTCAACTGCTACGGCGCGGCACCGCGATTCGTAGCGCCGACCAATTTTCGAACGAGCTCGATTCGCTGGGCGGCAGCTTCAATTCAACTGCCAATGAAGAAGAGACGTTGGTCAGTTCCGAGTTTCTGAAGAAAGATTTCAATCGCGGTCTGGAACTGACGGCCGATGCCGTTCTTCACGCATCGTTCCCGGAAGCCGAATTCCAGAAAACACTAGCGCGAACCATCGATGGCGTGCGTTCTGTCAAAGATAATCCGCAAGGCTCGATGCCGCTTTACTATCGCGCCTTTTACTTTGGCCCGAAGCATCAGTATGGACGCGTGTCTGACGACGTCACGCTGGCCCGCTTGAAGCGCGCCGATCTGGTGGAATATCAATCGCGCCTATACTCCGGCAAGAACATGATCGTGGTGGTGAGCGGCGATTTCGACACGGCTACGGCTGTGCCCGCGGTCGCAAAAGCATTCGGTGGCGCGCCGGCCGGCACGGAATACAAGTGGCTGGCCGAGCAGCCTGTCCCAAAGGGCCGCCGCCTGCTGCTGATCGATAAGCCGGATGCGACGCAGACCTACTTCAACATCGGCCAGCCCGGCTTGCGGCGTACCGATCCAGATCGAACCGCCGTACTGCTCATCAACACTCTGTTCGGCGGCCGCTTCACTTCCATGCTGAACGATGAACTGCGCGTGAACACCGGTCTGACCTATGGCGCGCGCTCGTACTACGATCAGCATCGCGATACAGGCGGCGTCGTGATCAGCACTTACACGCGTACCGAGACCACCGAGAAGGCAATGGACCTGGCGCTCGATATCCTGAACCGGCTGGTGACCAAAGGCATTACGGCGGACCAGCTTGCATCGGCGAAGGCTTATGTGAAAGGTACGTATCCGCCGCAACATCTGGAGACTAGCGACCAGACAGCGGCCATGGTCAGCGACATCGAACTTTTCGGCCTGAATCGAGGCGAGGTGGACGATCTGTTTTCGCGCATCGACGCAGTAACACTAGAGCAAGCCAATGCCATCGCGAGGAAATACTTTGGCGGCAAAGACCTGACGTTCGTGGTGATCGGCAACGCGGCCAAAATCCGCGACACCATGAAGAAGTACGCGCCGGACGTGCGGGAGCTCCCGGCGAAATCGCCCGGCTTCCGCTAGAGACTGAATTTCACTTCGCGCTTTTTACCGCAATATAGATTGCGCCTAGCAGGCCTAGCGCCAGCAGGGCGGGGCCCAGGAAGAAGGCGATCGAAATGGGGAATGCGCCGCTCGGAATCGGGCGCATCGCTAACCGTGGGTTGCGGCGGTCGTGCTCCAGGCTGAACAGGTCGCGCAGGACGGAGAGGCCTGCGATCAGGCAGCAGATTGCGAGAGCCGCGGCCGCCCAGAGTGGATTTTGCGTCAGCATCGTGGGCGGAATCGAAGCCACCAGAATCCCTTGGCAAAGGCGTGCACGCAGTACTTGCCGCACCATGGCGTATGTAAGTGGATGAGCGGGAAACTCTCTTGTTACGGTGCCGAGCGCACGAGAAGCCTTTGTTGTAGACGCGCTGGCGTTGACCACAATCGCTTCGTCGCAGCCTTGCCAGATCGCCAAGTCGGAACTGGAATTGCCGGCGTAGGCAAACTCACGCCTGTATAGCGCGGTCAGGGTTTCCAGCTTGCCCGCGCCTTTGCGGTTTGTCGTGCCATCGCTGCCGATTACCGCATCGAAGATGGGCAGATGTTTTGCGATGGCGTTCGCGAGCAATTCGTCAGAAGCCGTCGCAAGCACAACTCTCCGGCCTCGATCATGCTCGGCTGTGGCCCACGCGACGAAGTCTTCATTGTAAGGAAGCAGAGCGGCATCGATACTCACGCGGTCCGCAATCTCGCGCTTCATGTTGGCCTTGCCGCGCGAGAGCCATAACCCCATCGCGAACACCAGCCACGGTTTGCGCCGCAACAGCAAAGCTGCGCTTTCGAATAGAACGTCGGTGCGGATGAGCGTGCCATCCAGATCGACACAGAGCGGTCGCATCACTTCGCCGCCGGATCGAGCGCGATCAATGCCGCCATGGTCTCGATACCGTCCCACAGATTTTGCAGGCGCAAGTTTTCATTCGAACTGTGCTGATTGTTGTCGTGGTTTGCAATGGGAATTCCAATCGCTGGCGTATGGAGAAAATCCGTGAATAGATACAGCGGCACACTGCCTCCCAGAGTGGGAAGAGCCACTACCGGGCCTCGCGCGGCGCTTACAGCGGACAGCACCTTGCGCGAGAGGGGCAGGTCCATGCGCGTTCTCGCAGCGTTGTAACCTTCGTGCCTCACCAGCGTTGCGATCTTGGGATGCGTGAGCCGCATATCGAGATTGGGCTCCGCATCGGTGACGAAGTAACCCTGCTTGCGAATGTGAGCGGCAAGGCGATCCATTTCCACTTTGTAATCGATGCCCTTAACCAAGCGCAGACCGATTTCAGCGGTGGCGGTGGCGGGCACCACATTGCGCGCGGTGCTGCCGACGGAAGCGCTGGCGAACCCTTGGATATTGAGCGCGGGTTCTGTGATCAGGTCATCGAGCAGCCGGCCCGCGCCCTCCGTGCGAGCCAGGCCAAGCTCATGCATCAGAGCGGAATCGTTCACAGGGGCATCGTGAATCGCCTTGTGTTCGGCCTCGCTCAGGGGTTCGATGCCATCGTAAAAGCCATCGATCAAAACATGGCCGTCGTCATCCTTCATGGACGCCAAGAGGCGCGCCAGCATCATGGCCGGATTCGGTGCCCAGTTCCCGTAATGACCGCTATGCAATTCATGATTGGGGCCATAGACGGTGAGCGAGGCCGAAGCAACACCGCGCGCGCCGAAGTAAATCTGCTGACGGCGGCTTTGATCCACGGGGCCATCGCAGATGAGCCAAAGATCGGTGGCAAGCCGCGCTTTGTATTTTTCGAGGATGGCGCGCAGGTGGGGAGAGCCCGCCTCCTCCTCTCCTTCGAAAAAGAAACGAGCGGTGACGGTTGGCTTGGCTCCGGCATCGAGCGCGGAGAGGATGGCCTGGATGGGCGCTTTATCATCCGATGTGGACCTGCCATAGAGACGGTCTGCGATCAGGGTAGCTGTGAACGGCGGGGTCTTCCACTTCGAAGGCTCTACGGGCTGGCCGTCGTAATGCGCGTAGAAGGTGATGGAATGCGTTGCGCCTGGAATGGGAAGCTCACCGAAGACAACCTTGGGAGCACCCGCCACTTCCAGCAATTCAGTTTTGACGCCACGCTTCTTGAGCGCGGCTACGATGTAGGCGGCGTTGCGGTCCAGGCCAGCGGGGTTAGCCGCCACGTTCGGGATCGCCACTAGCTCTTCAAAGCTCTTCAGTATTTCTTCGCTATGCGCAGTGACATACGGGCGAACCTGGGCTGGTGCGACACATGCGGTGAGTGCCGCCAAAACGGCAAGCTTCGAAATCATCTCCGCTCAGTGTAAGTCAGCGCGCGACAGAGTATAAACGGTGATGCTGGCGTCGCGCGGGGTGACTCCTATCACGATGTCACCTTGTTTGCTGGGCTTCCAGTTGAGCTTCGCGCCTTCCATGGTCAACTCGGTGCCGCTCAGTTCTACAATGCGCGCGCCGTTCAGGGGCAGGCCGCCATCGGGAAGAACATTGCGTTCGGAATCTTTCCAAACGAACTCCAGCCAACGGTCTGTAGTGAAGACAGCGCGAGCTCGCTGCGATTCCAGCACGGTGCGGTCGCCATCGATATAAAGAACAGTTTCGCCGCGCGGGATCACGAGCAGCTGAATCTGCGTTTCGCTTACGGCACCGCCGCTGACGCGCAGGGTGACCGCATGTATGCCTGGCGCGGCATGGTCGGCGAAAACGCGCACCGTAATATCGCGCTCACTGGAACCGGCCACTACCACTTCGGTTCGGGCCTGAGCGAAATCGAGCGATTCGCCGGTGACAGTGAGAACGAAGGTGCGAATATCCGGCGCGTTGTTGCGAACGGTGATGCTCAGTTCACGACCTGCCTTCTGATCGACAGGGATGAGCAGCGGATCGAGCGGCAATTCGAAACCCGCGCCGGCATGGCGATTAACTGCTTCGCGAACTTTCAACGTGACCGGCCGCAAGAGTTGCAGGCGGGTATGGGTCACTTGCGCGCCATCGGTTTCAAGCGACAGATCCACATGGCTGCCGTGCGGCGCGGAGGGCGGAACCGTCAGCATGTATTCCACTTGGTTCGGGGACTTGGCACGTATTTCCTGTTTGAGCCACGCCGGAGCGATCAGGCGGGAGCGCTTCGCCGCGGCCTCGGAAGAAAAGGTGGCGGCGATCAGGTTGGGCTCGCCCGTGGTGAGAACTTTCCGGTCAGCAAAGAAAGCGGATGTCTCCGGCGCTGTGAGAGCGAGGCCGACGCGGACCCGATGCGCGAGGCCTGTGCCGGCCGGGATGGGAAGGCGCACGCGGCCCGAAGCAACGTCCCAATCGAAGGAGCGAGGCTTGCCGGCGGCGAGGTAAGGACCCACGGGTTCGCTGGCTAGGTGAAGGACAATCTCGCTGGCCGCGGGCGAGGAAAACTCCATGGCCAGAATTCCATTTTCATATTCCACGCGTGTGAGTTCGGCTGTGGAATAGACGATGGTCTCTTCGTTTCCGAAGGAGGCGCAGGCCGCGCAGGATTGAGCTTTGGCCAGTGGAACGTTCACGGGCAGCCACAGCGACTCGCCGGCAGGGATGACCACTTCCGGCAGCTTGATGAGTTGCTTCGCGGGCGGATAGAGCACGCGTACTTCGCCGCGATACTCAAGCGCGCCACGATTGACCAGAGTTACAAACGATGCCGCGAGCGGTTCGGGCGTGATGAA
>JBBROT010000298.1:0-4901 GCA_038229155.1 Bryobacterales bacterium
ATGTTTCAACAGCGCGGGCTTGTAATCGAACATGTCCAACTGCGAAGGCCCGCCCACCATGAAGAGCACAATGTTGTGCTTCGCCTTGGCCGGAAAATTCGGAAACTTGGGAGCACTGGAAGTGAGTGCCGATGCGCCCCTCAATTGACCTTCGGAAAGCATCCCCGCCAGCCCCAGTGAGCCCAGGCCGCCTGACAAAGACGCGATCCAATCGCGGCGGGAAATTTTGTTCTGTTCGTTATTGAAAATCATGGCCAAAAAATCACCTCGTTAGAAGCCAGCAGCGCCTGTGCCACCTGCTCCAGCGTTCCTTTATCCAGATAAGTCAGCACCGAATCCAATTCTTTCGGACTTGGATTCCGGTTCAGTACGTCGCGATAGAGTTCGCGTATTTTTTCCGTGGCTTCCGGCACCGCGTCCACACGCTTCACCAGATTGGCGGCCCGCTCCTGCATAAACGCGCTGTTCATCACGAACAGTTGCTGCAATGGCGAAATGGTCAATTCGCGTTTGGGCGCGGTCATGATGGGATCGGGAAAATCATAAAGCGCCAGCAGCGTGTTCAGCCGCCCGCGGCTTACGCGCCCGTATACGGTCCGGAAATGATTTTCCATCGCATCGAGATCGAACGATAGCGGCGGCTCTTTGTTTTCGAGGTCACCCGAAACCCTCAGCAGATTGTCGCGGTAAGCCTCAACGTCCAGGCGGCGCGGGTTCATTCGCCACACCATGCTGTTGGTGGGGTCGGCAGCCAGTGCGTCCGGGCGCGGATTGCTGGCTTGGCGATAAGCCGCGGATAGCATGATCTCGCGGTGTAGCCACTTCAGCGACATACCATTGGCAACGAAGCGCGCCGATAGATCGCTCAGCAATTCCGGATTTGCCGGCTTCTCGCCTTGCACGCCGAAATCGCTCTCGGTGGCAACCAGGGGCTTCCCAAAATGCCAACCCCAAACGCGGTTCACAATCACGCGTGACGCTAAAGGCCGGCTCTGCGTGAATACATCGTTCGCGAATTCCAGCCTGCCGGAACCCTGCTTGAAAGTTGTGTCGCCATTCGAGAGCACAGTCAGAAATTGCCGCGGCACCAGTGCTCCGGGAGCGGCCACATTCGCGTGCGGAAGGATGTGCATGTCGCGCGGCACGCCGGGCTTGACATCGATATCGGTCAGATCCGGATCGCTACCATCGATCCAGATTCCGGCATCGAACACAGATTGCGTGAACGGAAGATCGGAAGCTGCTGCCGGGCGGCGCCGCCTTGCCCCCGCTGGAGGTGCCACAGGCGCTGGCGCGGTGGCCGCGGAGACAGGAACCGCGGGGTCAACGACCGGCTTGATCTTGGGTATTCTAATCTGACTATCCAGATAAGCCCACATCTCCGGATGGCTGTCCTTTAGTTCGCTCAGCGAATCGCGAAGCTTCAACATTTCCTCTGTGAAATGCGCGGATTTCTTCGCGGCCTCTTCCGGCTTGCTACCCGGTTCGCCATTCATCAGGTTTGCCAGATAGTTCAAATAGAACAGCCGCTGGGCCGCGTACATGAACTTCCGCTCGGTCTCTTTATCCACATCCGCCAGGGGACGGGGGGCCGCCGTGGTGGAGGCGAAAATCCCTGCCATGGCGTAATAATCTTTCGTCAGGATCGGGTCGAACTTATGATCGTGGCAGCGCGCGCAGCCCACGGTAAGGCCCAGCAATCCGCGCGAAACGGCATCCACCCGCTCATCCCAGGCATCGGTGAAAATCGTTTCGGTGACATCTTTCGAAAGCCGTAGATCGGTGTGATACACGGGAGCCGCGCCCAGATAGCCCAACGCGCGGAGATCGTCCCGGGGAGTATCCGGCATCATGTCGGCAGCCAATTGGAGCTTGACGAACTTGTCATACGGAACATCTTTATTCACCGCGTCAATCACCCAATCGCGATAGCGCCACGCGAAAGGGTACGGCGGGTTGGTGGCTTCGGAAGTAGGATTGTCCTCGCCGTAACGGGCCACATCGAGCCAATAACGGCCCCATCGCTCACCGTAATGCGAGGAGGCCAGCAGACGGTCAATCAGCTTCTCGTAAGCTTGCGGATCTTTATCGGCGGCAAAGGCTTGAACCTCATCGTAGGAAGGCCGCAGACCGGTCAGGTCAAGCGAAGCCCTTTCGACAAGCGTGGCCCGATCCGTTTCAGGGGACGGCCGCAGCTTATGTTTTTCCAGGTTCGCGTAAATGAACCAATCGATCTGCTGCCTTGCCCAGCGCTTCGCTTGCGCGGTGCTCTTCACCTTCGGACGAGGGAGCGGCACGATGGGCTGAAATGCCCACCACTTTCGGCCTGTGGCAATGTCCATGCCTTTCTTTGCTGAAACAGGTGCGACGCTCGCGGGTTCCGAACTTTCCTGGCGAGGGTCCGGCGCACCCGCCGCAATCCAAGTTTCAAACGCGGCAATCTTCTCATCCGCCAGCTTGCCTGTGGGCGGCATGCGAAGCTCGGTCTGGTTGTATGTCAGGGCGGAGAAGAGCCGGCTGCGCGCCGGATCTCCCGCAATCAAAATAGGACCGCCGTTGCCGCCCCGCTTCATTCCGCTCTTGGTATCCAGCACCAGCCCGCCCATGGGGGCCTTCAATTTGGAAGAGTGGCAACCGTAGCAATTGGCCGCTAGAACGGGACGAATCTGTTTCTCAAAAAGTTCCACGCCGGCGGGCGTTTGGGCGCAAATTGGGAGTGCACAGAGGGCAAGGAGCCCCACGTATCCCATTCTGGTAGCGGACATACCACTCGATTTTATTCGATCGCGCGGGGAAGCGCATGGTCCATCTGAACCGGGTGCCCGGCCGCTCCTTCGCTTCCGCGAAAGGATAGACTGTTTACCGATGTCTCCCAAACAGGCACGCGTTCTCGCCGTAACAGGTGCTGGGAGGACGCGCGAGCTGTGCCGTTATGATTGGAACGAATTATCTGTTCAGGAGAAATTCTTTGAAACGCATTTGCCTTATCGCTTGCTTGGCCACGTGGGCCGTTTCGCTTCATGCACAGGCCATCGCCCCCATGCGCCCTCCCGCCACACCTTTGGTGGCGCATGACCCCTACTTCAGCATCTGGTCGATGAGCGACCGCCTTACCGATCAGCCCACGAAACATTGGACCGGCTCCGATCAGGCCATGACCGGCCTGGTGCGCATCGACGGTTCCGTGTTCCGCTTTATGGGCGGCCCGATGCGCGGAAATAATCCATTGTCCGCGCTGCCGCAAGTGTCTCGCGAGGTGACGCCTACTCGCACCATGTACGGCTTTGAAGGGGAAGGCATACGGCTGGACCTGACGTTTCTCACGCCGGCGCTGCCGCACAATCTGGATGTGCTCTCGCGGCCCCTTACCTACGTGACTTTTGACGTTCGTTCCCTTGACGGGCGACCGCATCAAGTCAAGCTGTACTACGATTGCGCCAGCACGCTTGCGGTGAACACGGCCTCGCAACCCGCCATGTGGTCCCGGCACTCTGTGGGCGATCTTTCCGTGATCCGGCTGGGTGGTCTGGATCAAAAGCCACTGACGCAATCCGGTGACGACCTTCGTATCGAATGGGGCTATGTGTATCTTGCCGCGCCACGCGTGCAAGGCCTGGAAACATTGGGCACAACAGTGCGCGGTCGAGGTCTTTACGCCGCTACGTTGAAGCTCCCCGAATCGCACGATTTGGATTTGCCTTCGCAGCGGAATCGCGACCTGTCTTTAGCGGCCATGGCGTTCGAGTTCGAGGTGAGCGCCACGGCCCCCGTATCGAAATGGCTGATGCTGGCTTATGACGACCTGTATTCGATCCAGTATTTCCAGCGCAACCTGCGCCCTTATTGGCGCAGAAACGGAATGGGCGCGGAGGAGCTGTTGAAGGCTGCGGAGCATGATTATGAGTCTTTGAAGGAACAGTCGGTGAACTTCGATCGGGAACTGACGCAGGACCTCATTCATGCGGGCGGCCCGAAGTACGCGTCGCTTGCGGTGCTTGCTTATCGCGAGACGCTGGCGGCGCATAAACTGGCGGCCGATATCGATGGAACGCCGCTCTATTTCCCGAAAGAGAATTTCAGCAATGGATGCATCTCCACGGTGGACGTGATCTATCCTTCGGCACCGTTCTTCCTGCTGCTCAGCCCGGAGTTGCTCAAAGCGCAGTTGCGGCCCGTGCTGGATTACGCGAAATCTGGACGCTGGCCTTGGCCTTACGCCCCGCATGATTTGGGGCAGTACCCGCTGGCGAACGGGCAGGTGTACGGCGGAGGCGAAGAGAGCGAAGCGAACCAGATGCCCGTGGAAGAAAGCGGAAACGTGCTTATTCTGATGGCTGCATTAGCCAAGGTGGAAGGCAACGCGGAGTTCGCGAAACCGTACTGGCCGCAGTTGACGCGATGGGCGGCTTATCTGGCGGAGAAAGGTCTCGACCCGGAGAACCAACTCAGTACAGACGATTTCGCGGGGCACCTGGCGCACAACACGAACCTTTCCATCAAGGCGATTATTGGACTGGCCGGATATGCCAAGTTGGCTGATGACCTGAAAGACCGGGCCGCCGCTGACAAATATAGAAAGCTTGCAAAACAACTGGCCGGGAAGTGGACAGAGATGGCCGACGATGGCGGACACTACCGGCTTGCCTTCGATAAGCCCGGCACGTGGAGTCAGAAATATAACCTGGTATGGGACAAGCTTCTGGGCTTCGGGCTCTTTCCGCCCGAACTGGCGCGCAAGGAAATTGCCTTCTACAAAACAGTACAAAAGCCGTTCGGGGTACCGCTCGATAATCGCGCGGAATACACCAAGCTCGATTGGCTGATCTGGACGGCCACCCTCGCGGACAATCCCTCAGATTTTGCCGCTATTGCCGAGCCCGCTTACAAGTTCGCGAACGAGA
>JBBROT010000299.1:0-4884 GCA_038229155.1 Bryobacterales bacterium
CTGCAAACCCTCTGTCCCGTGCCGCGCCCGGTTCGTCCGCGAGTTCGGTCTGAAGGCCTTCCGCCGTCCGCTGGATGAAGGGGAACAGAAGCGCTACGAAGCCCTGATGGCAAAGGAACCGGACTTCCTGAAGAGCGCGCAACTGGTGCTCGAAACCATGCTCCAGAGCCCTAACTTCATCTTTCGTCTGGACTCCGCCGATTCCACCAATGCCGCGAAGCTGAAGCCCTGGGCCACCGCCAGCCGCCTCTCGTATTCGCTCTGGGACACCATGCCCGATGCCCAGCTGCTGGCCGCTGCCGAACGCGGGGAACTCTCCACCCGCGCGGGCGTGGAAAAGGCCACCAGGCGCATGCTGGCCGATCCCCGAGCCAAAGAAGCGCTCAACGAATACACCAGTCAGTGGCTGCGCTTCGACCGCCTGACAACGGCTATCAAAGACCGTCGCAAGTTCCCTCTCTACACCCGCGAAACGGCCAACGCGATGGCTGAGGAAGCGCGGATTTTCGTCTCTGATCTGGTGTGGAACAACCAGAATTTCATGACGCTGTTCACGGCAGACTACGGCTATGTCAGCCCCGAAACCGCCGGCGTCTACGGCGTGACAGCGCCTGCGAAAGACTTTGATCGCGTGAAGTTCCCGCCCAACTCGCAGCGCGCCGGCATCATCGGGCAGGGACTCTACCTCGGCCTGACCGCGAAGCCCGACGAACCTTCCCCCACCGCACGCGGTCTGTTTGTGCGCGAGCAGTTCCTCTGCCAGAAAGTGCCCGATCCTCCCCCCGGTGTCGATACCAATCTGCCTGCCGTCACCGAAGCAAAGCCGCAGACCAATCGCGACCGCATGACCGAACATGCCACCAACCCGACCTGCGCCACCTGCCACAAACTTGTGGATCCCATCGGTTTTGGCCTTGAAAATTTCGACGCCATCGGCGCGCGCCGCGAAGTCTTCCCGCTCGAATTCAAAAGTGCAAAGCCCGGCAGCGGCCGAGGTTTGGCCCCTAAGAAGGTGGAGCTCAAAATTGACAACGTGGGTAACGTCGCGGGCATCCCGGACTCGCAGTTCACTTCGCCCGCCGAACTCGGTGCGGTGCTGGCGAAGAGCGCACAGTGCCAGGAATGCATGGTGAAGCAATACTTCCGCTACACGGCGGGGCGGCTCGAAAATCCGGCAGACCGGCCCGTGATCAACGGGGCTGTCGAAGCGTTCAGAAAATCGCAATACCGGTTCCAGGAGATGATAGTGTCATTGACGCTACTCCGGGAGTTTCCGGACCAGGAGAAAGGAACAGCCAATGTCGCAAGTAATCACCAGCCGCGTTAGAACCTCACGCCGCACTCTGCTGAAAGGGCTTACAGCAGCGGGCGCGCGCATCTCGGTCGGGCTTCCGCCGCTCGTCTCGATGTTCAATTCCCTGGGCACTGCCTATGCCGCGGCACCAGCCGCCGGCATAAATGCCAAACCCATCGAATCCCGCTTCGTGCTTTGGTTCAATGGAAACGGCATTCCGGAGCGTTACTGGATCCCGTCCGAAGAAGGCGCGGATTACGAAATCACCCCTTGCCTGGCGCCGCTGGCCGCCTGGCGCAAAGACGTCCATGTGCTGAGCGGTGTTGATAACGCCGCCGCGAATGGCAAAGGCAACGGCCACACGAACTCCATGAGCGGTCTGATGACAGGGACGGATTTCACCGGTCGTGGCCCCAGCGGGCCCTCCGTCGATCAGATCATCGCCTCGAAGATCGGCACCGAATCGCGCTTCCGCTCTCTGCAAATCGGCGTCGCGCAGGAGTCCTTCGGTGAAAGCATGCAGCGCAACATGAGCTGGGCCGGATACGAGCGCGCCTTGCCACCGGAGATGATTCCGCACCGCCTGTTCGACCGTCTTTTCGGCGCGCAGGAAGAGGGTTGGGTCAACCGAAAACGCAGTGTGCTGGATACGGTGCTGGCCGATGCGACCTCACTGCAGAAGCGCCTCCCGACGGAAGATAAGGCCCGCGTGGATGAGCACCTTTCGGGCATTCGCGATCTGGAACGCGCCATCGCCGGACTGCCCCCCGAATACCGTCGCGTGGATGCGCCGGATTTCGATGGCGATATGAAAGACTGGCCGCGTATTGCCAAGCTGCAGAGCGACCTTCTGGTGCAGGCTTTCGCCACGCACCAGACCCGCGTGGCGTCTTATATGCTCACCAAGTGCCAGAGCATCTCACGTTTCCCCTGGCTGGGCTACACGTCCGCCCGACACCACGATTACACGCACGCGGAGGGCAAGACTGCCGGTGCGGACGGCGTGGAAGGGCAGAAAGTTTTGCGCGATATCTGCCGCTGGCACGTCGAAGAATTTGCTTATCTTGTCGCAAAGCTGGAATCGATCCCGGAAGGCGATGGCACTCTGTTTGACAACACGACCCTGATTTATACGCACGAACACGCCGAAGCGAATCCGCATAAGAACAGCGGCCTTGCGATGATCGTGGCCGGCGGCAGCAAAAAGCTTGCGAAGGGGGCGCACACGCGCGTCACCGGCACCGTGGGCGACGTCTATGTCACCGTGGCCGATGAAGTGGTCGGCGCGGGTATTGGGAAGTTCCCGACTGCGTCCCGCAAGATGGGCGCGCTGCTGACTTAAATTCCGATATTCCGGCGGATGTTCCGGAACTCCTGACGACCTGAAAAATGTACACAAACTTAGTGGGCTTTTTTGTGTTCAGGGCCTGTTGTGTTGAGGCAGGCTCTGTTTAGGCAGGTTCCTGTAATAGTCTTCAATCGGCTGGAACGGGCCGAACCGATGCTGCTCCAGTGGGAACGGATCCGCATACGGGCCGTAGCCTGTGTCCACGGGCTTCTTCTTCAAATCCGGGTAGTCCTTTTCCAGACCAGCTATTTCCGGGCGTGATTTCGAGTTCACCCAGGCCGATAAATCGAAGGCGTCGTCATCGGTCAGATCCGCCTTGCCCAGCGGCATCTTTGCCTTGATGAAGCGGGCAGCCGTCAGCACACGATGCAGCCCTGCTCCGTCATTGAAACTGTTCTTTCCCCAGAGTGGTGGGAACACAAAGCCCTCCGTCGGATTGGTTGAGGCCACAAGGCCCTCACCATCTTTGCCATGGCAGGCGGCGCATCGCTTACCGAAGACCAGTTCGCCGTGGGCGAAATCAGCCTTGCGATTCGGGGTCTTGAATGCCGGCGGCTCGTGCGCCTTTTTCGCGCCCGCGCCGGTCGCGGCATCCTGTTCCGCCAGGAACCGCAGGTACGAAACCATGGATCGCATCTCCGGGCTGTTCTCCGCCAGTGCGCGCCCGTTCATACTGCGCATCATGCAGCCGTTAATGCGGTCCTGAATGGTCTCATTGCCGCCACTGCGGGGCGAGATCCGAGGGTATTTGCTGATGGCAGCCACAAGGCTCAGGTTGCCCGGTTCCTGCCCCGCTCCGATGTGGCAGGACGCGCACGCCAGCCTGCTGTTGGTAAAGCGCATTTGGGAGTTTGCCACATCCGGCCCCAGCACTTCTGTGGTCTTTGCCACCAGATGATTGCCGTACTCTTCACTAACGGGAGAGACAGGCTTTGCAGCCCGCGCAGCCAGCAGTGCCCCCACAGTGATGAGGCCAATCAGACCGCATGCGATCAGTACCAATTTACTTATGGATGGACTCTTCATAACCCTCCACATTTTTCTGGAACTGATACTTGGGCTTCTCGACCCACTGGCGCAGCGCGGGCGACACTGCCCAGGCTACCGCGAATATCAGGCTGAACGCAATGGCCGCGAACACGACAAGATCCAGTTCCATGATCACGGTTTCGCTCCCTTGTAAAAGCCTCTCACAAACTGAGCGACCGCTGAAATCTCTGCTTCCGATAACCGCCCCGTCCACGGCGCCATGGGGCTACCTTCCACGCCATCGCGTATCGCCCGCAGGCTGGCAGCAGCACCCGGTCGCTGTGTTTGAAAGTTCGCCGGAGCCATGGGGAACTGGTCCGCCGCCGAGCCATCGCCTGCACCGGACGATCCGTGACACTGCGCACAATGAGCGGTGTAAATGTTGTCGCCGGGGGCGTCACGGGGTGATGCGGTTTGTGCCACGGAGAATCGCCGCACGAGGCTCGCCACCGCCGCGAGATCCGCCACGGGCACATCCCTCCAACCCGGCATCGCCGTGCCCGCCACGCCGTTCCACAGCGCTTCGCTGAGCCGATCCGGCGCATACTCATGTTCCGCGAAATTTGCCGGTTTGGGATGGAGCCCCGCTGCTCCTGGTCCATCGCCCAGACCGTGCGTCCCATGGCATCCCGCACAGTTGCGCGCGTAGAACTGCTGCCCGCGGGCTTCATCCTGCGATTCAGGAAGCAAGGGATACTTCCCTTTCCGCCGCGCCATGGCGGGGCTCGCATTCAGCGGCCCGGGGCCAAAAGCGAAGCGCCGTTCATCGTCGGAACAGTTGCAGGCTTTCTTCGCCCGGGCCTCGTTTTCCGGCCCCGCCAGCGCGCGATCCCGCCCCAGCGTTTCCAGATACGCCAGCAAGTCCGTGGCCTCCTGTTGCGGGCGATCCGGCGCACCCGCGAACAGCCAGGGGAACGCAGGCATCGCGGAATCCTTCACCAGGTCCCGCGGCGAGTAGAGATGCGAGTACTGCCAGTCCGCCGACCGGACCGAAGCCTCGCGTGACAGATCCGGACCGATTCGCCGCGTGCCCCAGAGATGAGGGTAGTCGAAGATTGTCTCCCACGCCAGAGTCGCCTTGCCATACCGATCCACATCGCGTTGCAGATACCGAATCTGCTGGGTGTGACAGTAAGCGCAGCCCTCCCGCGCATAGATGCTGCGGCCCCGCTGCTCGCTTGGCGACAAGGGCAGCGGATGCGCGGGTGAAGTC
>JBBROT010000300.1:0-4880 GCA_038229155.1 Bryobacterales bacterium
AACGGTGCGGGCAATCATGCTCGAAAGCTGTTTGACAGAGATCTCAGCCACGGTTTCCGGCATGACCGGCAATTCCGGAAAACTTTCGCGCGACATGCCGGCGATTTTCGTTTTGGACCGCCCGCAGGTCAGGTTGGCCCAGTGATTTTCAAGGAACTTGACGGTGAGGTCGGCATCCGGCAGCAAGCGGACGTAATCGAGCAGCTTGCGAGCGGGAACGGTACCGGCACCCGGAGTTTTAACGCGCGCGGGGCAGGAACAACGGATCCCGAGTTCCAGATCAGTCGCCGTAAGCGTGATGCGCCCATCGGCGGCTTCGAGCAGAATATTCGACAGAATCGGGATGGTGGTTTTCTTTTCCACGACGCCTTGGGAGAGGCCCAGTTCACGAACCAGATCTGTCTTACTGACGGTAAATTCCATGCTGCCGCTCCCTATTCTGTTTCTCGGTATAAATATCTATGAAAAATAACCCGTATCGGTAGATGCTGTGGGTTTGTGGATCTCTTCCTAAATTATACAAAATCCAGCACCTTTTGACTATTAGAGGCTGAGGATAAGGCCCGCAAAAACAAGCAAAAATGCCCTCTGTCACGCGATTTACACAGATGCGTGTCACCAATTTCGGGGGCTGCTGTGAAACAAAACTGTAAGTTCATGAAAGTGAATCGGTTAGGCTGTGTAAAATCCTGTTCAATTCCGGTTCAACCGATTTTTCACGCTTAATTTTTTCAACGGAATGCAAAACCGTGGTGTGGTGCTTGTTGCCGAAGGCGCGGCCGATTTCCGGCAGCGAGGCGGTGGTCAATTCCTTGGCGAGGTACATGGCGATTTGGCGCGGATAGACGATCGCCTTAGTGTTGCTCTTCTCTTTGAGCGCGGATTGCTTGATACCGAACTTATCCGCCACTGCTTTCTGGATGCCATCGATAGTGAGGCGGCGGTCGGCCTGGTGGAGCAGGTTTTTGAGCGTTTGCTGCGCCATACCCATGTTGATGGGCGCGCCGGTGAGGGAATTGACCGCCAGCAGCTTGATGAGCGCTCCTTCGAGTTCGCGCACGTTGCCTTTGGCGCGGGTGGCGATGAAGGTGCGCACGTCGTCGGGGAGCACGACGCCCGAATCCTCGGCTTTCTTGTCGAGGATTGCCATCTTGGTTTCGAGATCGGGCGGCTGGATATCGGCGATGAGGCCCCATTCGAAGCGGGAGCGGACGCGGTCCACCAGGCCGTGAATTTCCTTCGGCGGAGCGTCGCTTGAGATCACGATCTGCTTCTGATTTTCGTGCAGTTCGTTGAAGGTATGGAAGAACTCTTCCTGGGTGCGCTCTTTGTTGCCGAGCATCTGGATGTCATCGATCAGCAGCACGTCGGCGGAGCGGTAGCGCTGGCGCAATTGAGCCATACGGTCGAAACGGATGCCGGTGACCACTTCGTTCGTAAAGCGCTCGCTGGTGGTGTAGACGACGCGCATTTTGCTATCGCAGACCAGGGAGCGGCCGATGGCCTGAATGAGATGCGTTTTGCCTAAGCCGGTGCCGCCGTAAATGAACAGGGGATTGTAGCTGCGGGCCGGGGCGTTGGCGACGGATTTCGCGGCCGCGTGGGCGAACTGATTGCTGGCACCCACCACGTAATTGTCGAAGGTAAAGCGCGCGTTGAAGGTGGCGGTCGGGCTTTCGCCGTCAGAAAAAGCGTTGTCCTCTGGCGCGTGGCCGGCACGAACCGCGGCTCCAGCGGCGATTTCATACTCCACCGTTTTGAGCGCGGTGCCGAGGGAACGGAGGGCGGCCATCACCTGCTCGGAATATTCGCTTTCGAGCCACCGCCTGGTCTGACCGTCCGGAACGGAGACCCGCAGAATGGAGCCATCCACCGAGTGAAATTTCGTTCTGCTAAACCAGTTTTGGAAACTTTCCGCGCTGAGTATATGCTCGAGTTTCTGTCTTACCAAATCCCACGGATTCATCGCGTTTACACTTCCAAAAAGACATGGCTTCCCTGACGGAGTTTCCTGGTTGGGAAATTGTCCGTGTTCCGGCTCAGACTCCGAATTGGGGGGAGGTGAGGCTGGGGAAGCCTTACAGCAGAAGTAGAATAACACGAATACCCCCCTCGCAACAGGTTTTTAACTCCTTTATTTTGTTGTCTTTACGAATACTTCACCACTCGTGGTGCAATCTGTTTGACATCATTGTCCGCTTGCGGCAGAATGGAGTCTTCAGGCGAGCCGCGGGAGTAACTCAGCTGGTAGAGTGCGACCTTGCCAAGGTCGATGTCGCGAGTTCGAATCTCGTCTCCCGCTCCAATCTCCAACATCAGAACTGTACCGATGGCTGTACGCGATTGGCGCTACGATACACTACAGGTAATTATGCAATCGCGCATTTTTGCATGTTTCCTGAGTTGTTTCGCCCTTTGCCTTCCTCTTTCGGCCCAGTACAAGATGGACGCCGCCGGTGATGTCAAACCGGCTGATATTTCCCCTGCCGCCGCCAAAGCCTTCGATTCTCCGGGCGTGAAGATTCTGGATGGTTCGGGGAAGATGATTTGCGAACTGTGGCTGGTGAAGACCGCGCCGGTGGGTGGGACTTCCGCCGAATCCGACGTGACTTTGCCGACCATTCCGGTGGGTGCGCTGCTGGGAGCCGTGAAATTTCCGGCCAAAGGCAATGACCGCCGCGGCCAGGCGATTCCAGCCGGGACCTACCTGCTTCGCTATGTTCTGATGCCCGTAAACGGTGCCCATTTGGGGGCTGCGCCGCAGCGTGATTTTGTGGCGATGGTGCCGGCCGCGTCCGATGGGGGGCCTGGCGTGAAGATGACGCTTGAGGACGTGATTGCCGCGAGCACGAAGGTATCCGGAACCTCGCACCCGGCGATTCTGAGTATTGCGCCCGGTAGCGGGAAATCGGGATTCGCCAAAGAAGGCGATCACGATTGGACGCTGAATACCAAAGTGGGCGACCTGCCCGTGGCCATCATTCTGGTGGGCAAGGCCGAAGCATAAAATTGCGGCAAGATCCTGAATTTCGAGTTGCACCGGGCGATGCCGAGGAAGCGATCGGCTGGGCTGCCGAACGCTTTGGCGGCCGGCTGGCGCTGGTGACTTCTTTTCAGCGCGAAGGCATGGTGATTCTGGATATGGCGTCGCGCGTTGCGCCTGGGATTCCCGTGTTTACGCTGGACACGGGGAGACTGCCTGAGGCCACTTATCGCATGATTGAAAAAGTGCGGGAGCGTTATGGGATTGCGGTGCATTTGATTTCTCCCGATGCGGGTGAAACCGAACGCATGACCACGGCGCATGGCCCGAATCTGTTCCGGCAGGATGTGGGTTCGCGCCTGCTTTGCTGCCAGATCAGAAAGGTGCGGCCGCTGGCAAAAGCGATGGCGGCGTTCGATGCCACGCTTGTTGGTTTACGGCGCGAGCAGAGTGAAACACGGGCCGCGCTGGAACATGTGGATTGGCGCGCGACTCCGGTGAAGATTGCACCGCTGGCCGGGTGGAGCGCGCGCGATGTGGCGGAATATACGGCGCTGCATGGCGTTCCGGAACATCCGCTCTATGCCGAAGGCTATCGCAGCATTGGGTGCGAGCCGTGTACGCGAGCCGTACACGCAGGCGAAGACGAACGCGCGGGACGCTGGTGGTGGGAGGACGACGCGGCCAAGGAATGCGGGCTTCACTTTATGCCGGATGGACGGGCGCGGCGCCGCGTGGATGTTCTACTGGAAGAGGTGCTGGCTAGCCATGTCTGAGATGGCCGGGTTTACGCTCTGGTTCACCGGGCTTTCGGGGTCGGGGAAGAGCACGGTTTCGGGGCGCGTGGCGGCGCGTTTGCGTGAGGCGGGACGCAAGACCGAGTTGCTGGATGGCGACGTGGTGCGGACCAATCTTTCGCAAGGGCTGGGATTTTCAAAGGAACATCGCGATACCAACGTGCGGCGGATCGGGTTCGTTTGCGAACTGCTGGCGCGCAATGGCGTGGTGGCTGTAGTGGCCGCGATTTCACCCTATCGGGAGGCGCGCGCGGAGGTGAAACGCAGGGTGGGCCCGTTCGTCGAAATCTATGTGGAGTGCCCCATTTCCGTTCTGGCGGAACGGGATGTGAAGGGCTTGTACAAGCGCGCCCTGGCGGGAGAGATACCGCACTTCACCGGCGTGACGGACCCTTACGAGGCACCGGAGACGCCCGATCTGGTGATCCGGTCGGATCGCGAACCGGTGGCGGAGAGCGTGGAGCGCGTTTGGGCGCTGTTGCGAAAGCTGGCCTTGATTGATTGAGCTTTGAATTGATTGACCTACACACACATACGACGGAATCGGACGGTACCGATTCGCCCGCGGAACTGATTGCGCTGGCGGTTCGCGCGGGCTTAGAGGCTCTCGCTATCACCGATCACGACACGATGGAGGGCTACCGGAAAGCCATCGAACCGGCGCGGGCCGCGGGGCTGGACCTGACGTGCGGCATTGAGCTTTCGACGCGCTTTCGCGGGCGAAGCGTGCACTTGCTGGGGTACTTCCCGAAGGGGGAGCCGGGGGCTCCGTTTCTCGAATGGCTACATGAGTTGCAGGTTTCGCGCAAAGAGCGCAACGGGCGTATGGTGGAGCGGCTTCAGCAACTGGGGATTCCGATCAGCCTGGAGGAAGTGGAGCGCAAGGGCAAGAGCATGGCGGGGCGGCCGCACTTTGCGCAGGTGCTGATGGAGAAGGGCTATGTTTCGAGTATCCAGCAGGCGTTTGAGGAGTATCTGGACGAATCGGCCAAGGGGTATGTGGAGCGGCGGGAGGCGGATTTCGCGGAATCGGTGGAACTGATTGCGGAATCGGGAGGCGTGGCTTCTGTCGCGCACCCCATTCGTTTGTTGCGCAAGGC
>JBBROT010000301.1:0-4860 GCA_038229155.1 Bryobacterales bacterium
AACAAACCGCGCGAGGCCATCGCCCCGTACCGGCGGGCCGTAGCAATCTTCGAAAAGGTGTATGGCCCCAAAGGCATGGACGTAGGCAACGTCTGCCTGAATCTGGGCATCGCCCTGAACATGGATGGTCAAAGCGAAGCCGCGCTTCCCATGTTCACGCGCGCTCGCGAAATTTACGAAGCCATCCTGGGCCGTGAAAGCCCCAAAACCGCGCTGGTCATCTTTCAACAAGGCGAAGCCGCCCGGCACCTGCACAAGTGGGATGAGGCCGAATCGTCCCTGAAACGCGCCGCCGATCTGCAAGAGGCGCAAGGCGGCATGGACAGCCCGGAGTTGGCGTCCAGTCTGAACAGCCTGGCTCTTGCTTACTCTTCGCAAGGCAAATTCGCGCAGGCCGAACCGCTCTTCAAGTTGTCGCTCAATATGCGCGAAGCCAAGTACGGCTTGAATCATGAGGACGTCGCGGTAAGCCTCGATAACTACGCCGCCATGCTGCGTGAAGCCGGCCGGTTCAAGGACAGCCAGCCGCTCACCACCCTTGCGGACGCGGTCCGAAAAAGCCTGCGGACCAAAAAATAAAATCCAAAAGAAAGTTGAGAGAAATAGTCACTTCATCTGACTAGTCATTTCAGGTGACCCAATCATTGCTATGCTATTAATCATGAAAGAGCTCAACGCCTCCCTCTTCAAAGCCCAGTGCCTTTCGCTGCTGGACGAACTGTCACCGGAGGGTCTGACCATCACCAAACGCGGCAAACCGATCGCGCGCGTGACCCCCATTTCATCCGATTGCAGCGGCTTGATCGGCATGCTCAAAGGGAAAGTGACTGTCCACGGTGATCTTCTCTCCACTGGTTTGAGTTGGAACGCTGAATCCGAATGATCAACCTGGACACGCACATTCTGATTCACGCTCTTTTGGACAATCTTCGCCCAAAGGAAAAAGAACAACTCGTCTCTCAACAATGGGGGATTTCCTCCATCGTGCTCTGGGAAATGACCAAACTGTATCAACTGGGCCGGATCACGCTCGATCCCGGCTCAGCCGATTTCGCGCGCATTCTGTCGCGCGTTCACGTCTGGCCCATCGATCTGGCGATCTGCCGCGCCCTCACCACGCTCGATTTCAAGAGCGATCCCGCCGATGAACTAATCGCAGCCACCAGCCTGGTGCACCGCGTCGCGCTAGTCACGCGAGACAAGTCCATCCGCAAATCGAAGCTGATCCAGTTCGTTTAGAAGTCCACCCAGGCGCGGGCCTTTGAACTTTCGAGCACCTTATCGAGGATCCGCAACTGCCGCAAACCATCTTCAAACTGCGGATACTCGACAGCAGCACTGCGGTCCGCCACCGTGCGATAGAAGCGGCGGAACACCTGCTTGAAAGTATCGTCATAGCCTTCACTATGCCCGCCGGGCAAATCGGCGTAGCTCCGTGCCTGCTCCAGCATCAGCGAAGGATCTTTCACCATCAGCCGGTTCGGCTCATTGCGCTGGCCAATCCATAGTTCGTCGGGCTTCTCCTGGTCCCACGTCACCGAACCCTTCGAGCCGTAGATCTCCATGCACAACCGGTTCTTGCGGCCCGCCGAAACCTGGCTGACCGTGAACGCGCCGCGCGTGCGCTCGCCCAGGCGCAGAAGCACCGCGGCGAAGTCTTCCGTATCGATCGGCACATCTTCGTATTCGGAAGGCTGCAGGGTCTTGCCGGAAAAGGTCTCTACCGAACCCTTGGGCCTTTTGCGGGTCTTGTGGAAGGTTTGCAGGTCCGCGCAGAGCGAACTGATGCGCTGACCGGTGACGTGTTCCACCATGTCGCACCAGTGCGTACCGATGTCGGCGAAGGCGCGTGAACGGCCGTTCGCGCTGATATCGATGCGCCAGTTCCAATCTGTATCGTAGAGCAGCCAATCCTGCGAATAGGTCCCCTGGACGGCATAGATATCGCCCAGTTCGCCCGCTTCGCGAAGCCGCCTCATCTGCTGCACCATCGGGTAATAGCGCAGATTGTGGAAGGTGCAGTTCGCCAGGTTCTTCGCTTTGGCCTTGGCCACCAGTTGCTCCGCTTCGGCCACTGTTGTGGCGAGCGGCTTTTCGCACAACACGTTCTTCCCCGCTTCGAGAGCCGCCATTGCCATCGGGAAATGCAGCGCATTCGGAGTGAAGACATGCAACGCGTCCAATGTGGGGTCGGCCAGCAGCGTGAGGTAATCGCCGGTCGAGCCTTCTACGTTTACCTCATCGGCGAACTTGCGCGCTTTCTCTTCGCTTGAAGCCGCGATGGCGACAATCTCCACATTGCCCAGGCGGCGGATTGCTTCACTATGAACACGCCCCATGAACCCGGTGCCGAATACGGCGGTTTTCAGCTTCTTCATCGCCCTTCAATGTATCGCAACTGTTAGATTGGTAGTCAATGGTGGTGCGCATCAGGATGGGGGGCGCGGCGGCGAAAGCCTGGGCCGCCCTGGTATTGAAAGCGGCCGCGATCTGCTGCTTCGTCATCGCGATCTGGATCATCTCCGCCGGACTCCGCTGGGCGGGAGCGTTCCTGATCGAGCAGGGTCTCTTTTCGCACTGGCAGGTGTGGATTGCGTTCGGCGTAATTGCCCAGCTTGCGGCGTTCCGGCTGAACCGCCCGAATCGCCAGTTGCTATCCTGAAATCGCCAGAGTTATGCGCTACGATACACGGCCGCGTTCCACAGGTTTCCGCTTCGCCAGTTCCCTCCCCGCCGGTGTCCGCTGGCTGCTGATTTCGAACATTGCGCTGTTCGTGATTTACTTCTTCGTCAATCGAACCGAAGGCGCTCAGTTCTTCCTGCTGCTCTCTCTGGTTCCCCAGGCGGTGGTGCGGCATTTTGCCATCTGGCAGCTATTCACGTACATGTTTCTGCATGACCCGAATGGCTTCTCACACATCCTGTTCAATATGCTGACGCTCTGGATGTTCGGCACCGATCTCGAACGGCAGTGGGGCACCAAGCGCTTCCTGACGTACTACTTTGTTTGCGGCGTGGGCGCGGGCATTTGCGTCGTGATTATCAACCTGCTGTTCGGCGAAATGAACGCGCGCGTCATCGGAGCATCGGGCGCGATCTATGGCTTGCTGCTGGCTTTCGGATTGTTGTATCCGGACCGTACACTGCTATTCAGCTTCCTGTTCCCGATCAAGGCAAAGTACTTTGTCATGATCCTGGGTGCCATCGCCTTCCTGAGTTCTTTCAGCGTGAACGGCGGCTTGAGCAACGTGGCCCATCTGGGCGGCATGCTGTTCGGTTACGCGTACTTGAAGATGCAGTTTCAGGCTCCGAACCTGGCTTTCATCGGGCAAAGCTATCGCGATTGGAAGCTGCAGCGGGCCAAGAAAAAGTTCCAGGTTTACATGCGGAAGCACGACCGGAACCAGTAGCTTCTCTTTAGTAACCCACGCGGGCGGGTGGCCGTCCAGATAACATATCTCCATGGGATCCAAGGTTTTGCTTTGCGCACTTGCCGCTCTTGTCCTCTTCGGCCAGGAAGGGCCAATCCAGCCAGGCTCGAATACTGTATCGAAACCCCGCAAGAAAGAAAGCCCAGCGAACGAACCCGAATCGAACCTGCCGAAGATCCCCTCGAAGTTGAGCCCGAAGACGCGCGAGGAAGGGGGCTTGGGCGAGAGCGCGAACTTTAAGGTGGATACCAACGTCGTCAGCGTCGATGTCGCCGTGCTGGACGATAAGGGTCACTTCATTCCCGGCATCCCGCGCGGCAACTTCCGCGTTCTGGAGGACAACGTCCCGCAGCAGGTGACCAACTTTGCGTTGGGTGAAGCGCCTGAAACGGTGTGCATTGTCGTCGAGTTTAGCAACCTGTTTCAGAGCTACTACGGCTCCGGCTGGTTCCAGACATTGCAGGCGGTGTACGGCTTTGTCGAGACCTTGAAGAAAGACGATTACGTGGCCGTGATGGCATACGATATGCGTCCTGAAATTCTCTCCGACTTCACCACCGACCGGCGGAAAACCAGCGAGGCGCTGCAGCGCCTACGGATTGCCGCGTTCTCTGAAGCGAACCTTTACGATGCGCTGGTGGAGGCTGAAGAACGCATGAAAGATATCGAGGGGCGGAAGGCGATTATTCTGGTTTCTTCCGGCATCGATACGTTCAGCAAACTGACTTTCGATAAGACGCGGAAGGCTTTGCAGAACCTTGCGGTTCCGATCTATGCCATCGGGCTTTTGCAGACCGCGCGTGAGATGGCGGATGCACGCGGCGGCATGGGAGCGATTCAGCGGCTGGATTTTTTGCAGGCCGACAACCAGATGAAGACGTTCGCGAAAGAGACCGGCGGCCAAGCCTTCTTCCCGCGATTCTATGGGGAGTTCCCTTCCATTTACCAGAGCATTTCGCAATCGCTACGCAACCAGTATTCGCTGGGCTATAACCCTTCGAATCAGGCGCGTGACGGGAAGTACCGCAAGATAAAAGTGGAACTTGTCAACCCGGCCACGAATGAGCCGCTTCGCGTGACAGACCAGAAGGGCAAGCCGATCAAATACCAGATTATTGCGAAAGCCGGCTACACCGCGCCACGGACCGTGGAATAGGCTGGAAGTCAAGCACCGAATGTGGTCTGGATTGAGCAAGATAGAGGGACGGCATAAGTTCGTTGACACGTTTGTCACGGCTTTGTTACTCTTCGAACCGTCCTCCCGATATGAACACAGACCCCGCAGCACGCGCCATTCTCCTTGTTGACGATAACGCCCATGGGATGGTGGCGCGAAGGCGCGTACTGATGGATCTGGGCTATCAGGTTTGGACGGCTTGCAGCGCACAGGAAGCGCTGGATATTATCGCGGGGCAGGACGCGCGGTTCG
>JBBROT010000302.1:0-4848 GCA_038229155.1 Bryobacterales bacterium
ATTGCGCAAAGCTCTTCGCGAACAGTTTCCGCAATTGATCTGTTTTTTTCAGCCCGCCGATATCGTGAGCCAGATTCTGAATTTCGGTCTGCCCGCGCCTATCGATATTCAAATTGTGGGCCGCAGCCTGGATCAGAATTTTAAACTGACCGAAACCATTCGCCGTGAAGTGGCGCGCATCCCGGGCGCTGTGGACGTGCATGTTCACCAGATTACAGACCTTCCGGAGTTACGCGTCAATATGGACCGTACGCGCGGCGTGCTGCTCGGCATGAGCGAACGCGACGTGGCGCAGAACATGCTGATCTCGCTCAGCAGCAGCAGCCAGACCGCGCCCAATTTCTGGCTGAATCCGAAGAACGGCGTGAACTATGCGATCGCCGTGCAGACCCCGGAATACAAATTCAACACCATTGAAGACCTGCAGGCCACGACGCTGAATTCCGCTTCGCAAGCCGATCCGCAGATGCTCACCAACCTCTCCACCGTCCAGCGGATGCGGTCGCCCGGCGTGATCAATCACCGCGATGTGCAGCCCGTCTTCGACGTCTTCGCGGGTGTGGAAGGGCGCGACCTGGGCGGTGTCTCGGACGATATCGAGCGGGCCCTGGCGAAGCTGAAGCTGCCTCGCGGCACTACGCTGGTGCTGCGCGGTCAGGTGGAAAGCATGAAATCGTCGTTCATCGGTTTGGCGTGGGGTTTGCTCTTTGCCATCCTGCTGGTATACCTGCTGATGGTGGTCAACTTTCAATCGTGGCTCGATCCGTTGATCATCATGATGGCGCTGCCGGGTGCCCTTTCGGGAATCGTGTTCACGCTCTTCGCCACGCAGACAACGCTAAGCGTCCCTTCGCTGATGGGTGCGATCATGAGCGTCGGCGTGGCTACGGCGAACAGCATCCTGATTGTGACTTTCGCCAATGAGCAGCGTGCGATGCACAATGCGACCGGAGCGGCGCTTGAAGCTGGTTATACGCGGCTGCGGCCGGTGCTGATGACCGCCTTCGCGATGATCATCGGTATGCTGCCGATGGCAATTGGAATGGGAGAAGGCGGCGAGCAGAATTCGCCCTTGGGCCGCGCGGTAATCGGTGGCCTGATCTTCGCAACATTCGCTACGCTATTTCTAGTGCCTGTGATTTACGCCTCGTTGCGGCGCAGGGCTCCATACCAGGAGGAAGCCATTCCGTGAACCCAACCTCCGTCACCGTCCGCAAACCACGCCGCATGCATACAGCAGTCATCGCTCTGGTTTTGCTGGGCGGGCTGATCGCGCTGATTCTGACCGGCGTGCTGCCGCGCTTGCAGCATCGCGCCGCCCTGGCAAGCGACACGCGCGAACTGGATGCCAGTGAGCCTTCGGTAAACACCGTTGTGCTGAAAACGGCGGGGCCGATAAACGAACTTACTTTTCCCGGCAGCATGCAGGCCATCCAAGAAGCGCCCATTTATGCGCGCACCGACGGCTATTTGAAATCGCGCAAGGTGGATATCGGCGACCATGTGCGCACGGGCACGCTGCTGGCGGAAATTGAAGCTCCTGAAGTGCAGCAGCAACTGGCTCAGGCGCGCGCGGCGCAAGCTCACGCAGTGGCGGCGGCCGCACAGACTCGGGCTTCCTTAAAGCAATCTCAATCGCGCATGCTGCTGGCGCAGGTGACGCTGGAACGCTGGAAGAAACTGGTGGCGGAAGGCGTTGTTTCGAAGCAGGATTCCGACGAAAAGCAAAGCTCCTACGATGCCTCCACCTCTGAGGTGGATGCGCTGCGGTCCAACGTCACCGCCGCTGAGAGCGACATTGTGGCGCAGCAGGCGAACGTCCGGCGATTGGAAGAACTGCAATCTTACCAGCGCGTGCTGGCACCCTTCGATGGAACCATCACGGCGCGCAATGTGGACGCGGGCGCGCTGATCACGGCGGGCAGCAACTCCAGCAACCGCGAACTCTTCCGCATGGCGAAGACCGATCAGCTTCGCATTTTCGTCAACGTGCCCCAAACCAGTTCCGTCGCGATCCATCCCGGCGAGAAGGCCGCCATCCGAGTTAGCGAGTTCCGCGACCGTGAATTTCCCGGCACCATCGTTCGCACGGCCGATTCGCTGGACCCCAGTTCCCGCACGCTGCTCACCGAGATTCACATCCCCAATGGGAAGCATGAATTGCGTCCCGGGATGTTCGCGTCGGTGAAATTCTCCCTCACCCGGACCTCCTCGGCTGTAGTTGCGCCCGCGTCGGTGTTCGTGTTCCGCGCGGACGGGCCGCATATCGCCATCGTGAATGCGTCCGGGCGGGTACACTTCGCGAGCGTAGTGCCAGGGCGCGATTACGGCGCGACCATGGAAATTCTTGCGGGTGTACAGCCCGGCGACCGCGCCGTGTTGAACCCGACTGACGATCTGGCTGAAGGGGCCCATGTGCGTCTGGTAGCGGACGCGAAATGAGCGAGTGGGCATTGGTGCTGGGCGCGAGCAGCGGCTTCGGCGCGGCCACCGCGCGCGAACTGGCCCGGGCTGGTTTCGACATCGCGGGCGTCCATATGGACCGCCGCGAAACCATGCCGCTCGCGCAACAGACCATTGACGATATTCATGCCGCCGGCCGTGAGGCGCTTTTCTATAACGGCAATGCCGCGGATGAGGTACAACGCAAAGCCGTGATCGCCGGGCTCGGCGGCAAGAGCGTTCAGGTGCTATTTCATTCGCTGGCGTTCGGTTCGTTGAAGCCCATGGTGGGCCCGGACGCCGCGACGCAACGGCAAATTGAAATGACCGCCGACGTGATGGGGCACAGTCTGATTTACTGGGCGCGCGACCTGGTGGATGCCGGGCTGATGCGCGCTGGCGGCAGGATCTTTGCCATGACCAGCGAAGGCGGCACTCGCGCCATCCCCAGCTACGGACCCGTGAGTGCCGCCAAGGCGGTGCTGGAAGCGCATATCCGGCAGCTTGCGGTGGAACTTGCGCCCCTGGGCATTACCGCGAATGCGCTGCTGGCCGGCACCACGGATACACCGGCGCTTCGCAAAATTCCCGGCCATGAGCGCTTGCTCGAATACGCGCTGGCCCGCAATCCGCACAAGCGTCTGACCGTTCCCGAAGACATTGCCCGCGCCGTGGTTTCGCTTACTTCGCCCAACACCGCGTGGCTGACGGGAAACACCATCCGCGTGGATGGCGGCGAAGGAATTGCGGGTTAAGTTTAAACATGACGCTCCCCGGAATACATCAACTGGAATCGACGCCCGAGATACTGCGGCTTCTGATGCAGGGCATCACGGCGCTTCAGACGGAATGGAAACCCGCGCCGGACCGCTGGTCACTGGCGGAAATTCTGGCGCACCTTTCGCATGTGGAAGGGCATTACTTCCGCGCCGCCGCGGATGCGCTGGCTACCAGGACTGACCCCGAAATTGCTCCTTACGATCAAAATGCTTATGCCTTGGAAGGCACTTACTCCGGGCGCGAGCCTGAGGATTCCTTCGATCACTTTGAGGAACAGCGCGAAGACAACATTGCGTTCCTGAACGGCTTGCCTTTGCAAGCGGGGGATAGAGCCGGCCGGCACCCCGAATTGGGCACCGTCACGTTAAGCCACATTCTGAATGAGTGGGCGTTTCACGATCTGGGCCACATTCGGCAGATCGCGGAGTTGGTACGGGCGATCCGCTATTACCCCGAATTGGGTTCGTTTCAAACGCAGTACCGCGTTCAGCCGTAAGCGTCCGCTTTCTTACATCGGCATCCGGCAAGCAGTGTTGCCTAGCATGGAAAATAACCTTCAAAAGCTGGGCGAACTGATCAAAGACGTTAAGATCGCGATGCTCACAACCGTCGATCAGGATGGGACTCTGCGCAGCCGCCCAATGGCCACGCAGAAGACCGAGTTCGACGGGAAGCTCTGGTTCTTCACACGCGCCTCCTCGCCCAAGGTGCAAGAGGTGGAGCAAACCCACAACGTGAACCTCAGCTATGCCGCGCCGGACAGCAACACTTACGTTTCCGTCACTGGCACTGCTACTCTGGTGCGCGACCAAGCCAAAGCTAAAGAACTGTGGAATCCCATTCTGAAAGCCTGGTTCCCGAAGGGCCTCGAAGACCCGGACCTGGCTCTGATGCATGTTCAGGTGGAAAAAGCGGAATTCTGGGATTCGCCCTCCAGCACCATGGTGCAAATCGCCGGTTTCGTGAAAGCGCTCGCGACCGGAAAAGCTTATCAGGCCTCGCCGGGCGAACACGAAAAAATCACCCTCTAACGGCGGGTGACGATTACGGAGCGCCAACTAGAATTACCTGCGGCATCGTAAGCGCGGAAGATGACCGTATTGCTTCCCACCAGCAACGGGATTTGAGCGATGTTCCACATCTTGGTACCCGTCGCCGTACCGCTTCCCAGAGCGCCGTTCTGCCAAGTGACTCGTGTAACGTCCACATTGTCCGATGCGGTCCCGGAGGCGGAAATTTTGGCCAAGCTTGTCTGGACGTTGGTGCCCAGTGGGACGGCTATGTTGAGCGTGGGAGGCACTGCATCCTGGATTGCTGCCTGAAGCCGAACCACGGTGACGGAGCGGGTAACTGTGCTGTGTTGCGCGTCTGTCGCCGTCAACGTGATGGTCGTGGAACCGGACGGAGTCGGCACGGAGGTGGCGGACCACGCGCTGCTCACGATAACGGCTCTGCCAGACGCGCCATGGTCGGTCTGCCACGAGATGTTGACCGCCCCACTGCCATTCGCGACTGAACCAGAGGCCGTCACGGCTGTGGTGTTCACAGGAATAGGACCGGCTGCGGGCAATTGGATATTCAGGGTAAGCGCGACAGCCGGAACAGCCGGCGGGGCGGCGGGAGCGC
>JBBROT010000303.1:0-4841 GCA_038229155.1 Bryobacterales bacterium
AGGAATGCGCGTACGCGTTGTAAATCACTCCGCGTTTGGCAGTCAGCGGAATCTCTTCGGTTTCAAACGGCATCTGCCCGCCGCGCCCCATCGCCTTCAGATACTGGCCAGTCAACATGCCCTGCACCATCTTTGCTTCGAGAGTGCGTGAAGGGTCCACGTAGAAGGTCAGCTTCGGCCTTGCGCCCGGTACCATCGCCCGTTTTCCAAAATCGGCCGGAATCCGCACGGCCACCGAAGCCTTGCCTTTCCTGACCAGATCCTGTGCTTCTTCCAGACCGACTCGGCGTACTTCGAGCGCTTTTTCCGCCTCCATGCCCCGCACCACCGCGGCACCAGCGGCACCGCCGTCCTGGTCCACCACCAGTACCTTGGCCTTGCCGGCATCGTTGTACTTCGACCCATCTCCCCCGAAAACATATCCGAAGAAGCTGCCGATTATTATCGGTGCCACGAACGACATGATCACCGCGCGGCGGTCCTGAAAAAATATCCGCAGATCCTTCCGCACCAGCGCCAGAAACGTAATCATAGGTCTCGCAAGCTCCTTCCCGTCATCGTCAAGAACACTGTTTCAAGAGTAGGTGCCGCCGTCGAGAGACTCTCGAACCGATGCCCGCCCGCCGCCAGATACGCCAGCACTTCGGCCGCGCCGCTCGATAGATCTGTCAGCAATACCGAAAGCCGGTTGCCCTGCACCTCAGCCCCAGCCACACCCGGCAGCTCGCGAACGCCGGCCAAATTTATGTTGCCGTTCTCTAGTTCAACCAGCAGCTTATTGCTTGCCGGCAGCCTTCGGTACAGACCCGCCAGCGTGTCGTTCGCAATCACGCGACCGTGGTCGACGATGACAATGCGGTCGCAGAGCCGCTCAGCTTCTTCCATATAGTGTGTCGTGTAAACCAGCGTCTTGCCGCGGGCTTTCAGCGTCTCCAGATTGTCGAAAATCGCGTTGCGGCTCTGCGGGTCCACACCTACTGTGGGCTCGTCCAGCAGCAGCACGTCGGGATCGTGCAAGAGCGCCGCCGCCAGATTCAATCGCCGTTTCATACCGCCGCTGAACGTGCTCACGCGATCTTTGGCCCGGTCCAGCAAGCCCACCAGCCCCAGCGCTTCGTCCATCACACGCGACGCGCGCGCGCCGCCGATTCCGTACAGCGCGGCGAACAATTCCAGATTCGCCCGCGCCGGCAATTCGTCATAGAGCGCCAGGTCCTGCGGCACCAGTCCGATGCGCCGTTTCACCGGGTTCGTATCGCCGGAAACAGCGGCACCGTCAATCAGCACCTGCCCCGCATCCGGCACGATCAGCCCCGCGATCATGGAGACAATGGTGGTCTTCCCGGCTCCATTCGGTCCCAGCAGCCCGATGGTCTCGCCCTTGGCGACATCGAACGAGACGCCATCCACGGCTGTAAGGTCGCCGTACGCCTTCTTCAATCCAATTACCCGTAGCATTGTGCGGTAACCATTTGTACTATGGGCCGCCGCGTCCGGCTACGGGTTCCGCTACAGAAGGTCGAACCAAAAGGATGAACGGTTCGAATCCGGCATAAATCATAATGGCTGAAATGCGTATTACTGCCGTCGAAACTTACATTGCGGGAAACCCGTGGAAGAATTGGCTGTTCACCATCGTGCGAACCGATGAAGGCCTTCACGGCGTCGGCGAAGGCACTATGAATTTCTTCGCCCGCACCATTGAAACGGCGATTCACGAATTGAAGCCGCTCATCCTGGGGCTGGACCCGTTTCAAGTGGAGACTATTTCGCAGCGGCTCATTCGCGATGTCTATGGCGATGGCGGGCAGATCCACATGTGTGCCGTCGCGGCGATTGAAATCGCGCTCTGGGACATCATCGGCAAGGCCTGCAATCAGCCCGTGTATAACCTGTGGGGTGGCCGCTGCCATGACAAGCTGCGTGCCTACGCCAACGGTTGGTATCGCGGCCCGCGTAGCCCCGAGAGCTTCGCTGAAAAGGCCGCAGGTGTTGTCGCGCGCGGCTACACGGCTTTGAAATTCGATCCGTTCGGCAACTCCTGGCGCACCTTGACCCAAGCCGATTTCGAGCTGTCGCTCGACATCATCGGTGCCGTCCGCGAAGCCGTCGGGCATCAGGTGGATATCCTGATTGAAGGCCACTGCCGCTTCAACCCCGCGACTGCTATCCAGTTCGCCGAGGCTATGGCTCATCTCAAACCGGCGTGGTTCGAAGAGCCCGTGCCGCACACCAACATCAACGCCATGGTGGAAGTGGCGCGCCGCAGCCCCGTGCCTATTGCCACAGGCGAGAGCCTCTTTTCGAAACAGCAATTCGCCGAACTGCTGAAGCACGATGTCGTGAACATCCTGCAGCCGGAGCCGCTCAATCTTGGCGGCCTCTTCGCCACTCGCAAAATCGCCGACATGGTGGACGCGCACTACGGAATGATCGCGCCGCACAGCGCGCAAGGCCCGGTGTGCTCCGCAGCCTGTGTGCAACTGAACGCGTCGCTACCCAACTTCCTGATCCACGAAATTTTCGATGACTTTAATGAGCCTTGGGAAAAGGAAATCGTCACCGGCGGCGTGGATGTGAAGGATGGCTACATCGAAATCGGGAACAAGCCCGGCCTGGGTATCGACCTCAACATTGAAGAAATTCTAAAGCACCCGTACCGGCCGGAGCATTACCTGCCGCTCTTCAAGCCTGGTTGGGAACAGCGGGAGGTGCAGGCTCCGGCGTGACCGCCACCACGGCTTCGCGCGCGGGCTGCGCAACAGGCAGACCGCAGCGCCGCAGCGTGGCTTCGATATCCGCTACGCGCAGCCGCGACGCGTCGAACTCCACCGTCACCGCATCCAGCGTGGCGGCCAGCGTGATGCGCTCGATGCCGTAAATCGCCTGCGCGCGATTGATGCTTTCGAGCATCGCCGGAGAATCGCTGGCATTGTATTCCAGCCGGAAGTGTTTTTGGATTTTGGTCAATCTTGAATTATAAAGGCTCACGCCCAGTGGTTGACGGGCCCCTGCCCCGCGCCCAGGCCCGGGTTGGTGCGGATCGCATTCGTGATGTAAAATTTTGCCCGCTCCACCGCTGCGGGAATCTCCATCCCGCAAGCCAGCAAGGCCGTGATGGCCGCGGAGTATGTGCAGCCGGTACCGTGCGTGTGCCTGGTATCGACGCGCGCGGCGGGAAATTCAGTGAAGGAGCCATTGTGCCACAACACATCCACAGACATGCCGCCGTCCAGGTGTCCGCCTTTCACCAGGATGCTTGGAGCGCCTTCACGCGCCAGGGCTTGTGCGGCATTTTTCATCTCGGGAACGGTGGCGACGCTTAATCCCGTCAACTCGGCGGCTTCCGCCAGGTTGGGAGTCACCAGCGCCGCGAAGGGAAACAGGGGGCGCGGGTCGGCATTCGAAAGACGTGTGCCGTTCTTGCTGAACAGAACCGGATCGATCACTAGGGGAATCTTCCAGGCGGGCGCGTGCCGGGCCAAAGCAAGCACCAGTTCTTCGCTGCCCAGCGCGCCGGTCTTTATCGCGAACGGCCGAATATCAGCGAGCACCGCTTCCAGTTGAGCCACCACCAGCGCCGGTTCCAGCAACTGCACCTGCGTCACACCCAGCGTGTTCTGAACGGTGATCAGACTGACAACGGCTTCCCCGTAAACGCCGAACTGATGAAAAGTTTTGAGGTCGGCCTGCAGACCCGCGCCACCCGAAGGATCGGAACCGGCGATGGTCAGTGCGATAGGAATCAAATCGCTTTCAGTTTACTGAATGGCGACGCTCACCACGGTCTGCGATGCCATGTTGGCCGACAGCACCAGCACCGGCTGCACTCCGGAAAGGGCTTCCGGCAGCCGCACATTGATCTGCGTAATGCCGATCAGCCCCGGCGCGTCGCCCACGAACAGCAGTTCCGCCGGTGTCTGGCCGATCACCACGCCCGCCGAATTGTCGGGTACGCCCATTCCCGTGGCATAAAAGCTGATTATGGAGCCGCGCTGTGCCGGGTTCGTTTCGCTGTTGAGAGTGTTATCGGAGTTGATCGCCAGAGCAAGCCCGGAGCCGGCATTCGTTGCAAAGAGCGCCGGGGCCGCGATGGCTATGGGAAGCTGATAGGTCCAACTGGTTCCCAGTTCCATTCGCAGCGAAGGCACCTGCGCGTTGCAAGGCACCTGGACGGTGGCTTGGTTCAACACGGAACCGATTGTTGTGGCAAGTTTCCCGTCGAGATACAACGGCAGGAGGCTCGCATTCGGGCCGAACACTGTGATCAGAGAGCATGGCGCGGCGTTGCCAGTCTGCAAGGATGCGGCCCCCACCACGGTATAGCTGTTCGCGGGAGCCTCGGTCAAAGCCGGGGGCGGCGCAATCAACATGCGCACACGATTATTTCCGCTGTCGGCCACATAGATATTGCCGTCCGCGTCGGCGGCCAATCCTTCGGGCGATTGTAACTGCGCCTCTCTCGCGCCCGCGCCATCGCCCGAAAAGCCGGGGCTGCCATTGCCCGCCGCCACCGTCAACGTTCCATCTTTGGAGAGGGTCAGGATGCGGTGATTTCCCGTATCGGCGATCCAGAGTGTGCCGGTTGGATCGAAGGCAAGGCCGCGTGGTTTGTTCAGCATAAGCCGCGCCGTCGAGCCCCCCGACACCGTCGCCAGCATCCCATCCGCGGTCAGTTTCGTAATGCGGTCATTGCCGGTGTCGGCGATATAGAGCGCGCCCGCCGCATCCAGCGCCAGGGCTGTCGGGCCGTTCAGAGACACGCCCAGAGCAATGCCGTCGGTATCGAAACCGCTCCGGTTTAATCCGGCCACTGTGATCATCGTGCCGCCGGCATTCAC
>JBBROT010000304.1:0-4827 GCA_038229155.1 Bryobacterales bacterium
ACCGCGTCCGAAAAACGGAAAATCGCACCTTTGCCAGCCTTTCGACTGCCTGGGAAGGCGGTCCCGCCCGCTTCTGAACCAAAAAAACCTACCGGCGCAACAACAAAATTACAAAGAGCTGATCTTCAGCAGCCTGCTAAGCCCCGTCTGGTTGAGCAGGACTTTTAGCAGACTGCGGAAATACGGGTCGTCATCGACTATGAGCACATTCTTGGTTGAGGATGCCTCATGGCCGATCTCGATGCCGGTAGTCAAGTAGGCCGGCGGGGTAGTTCCCGGGTAGCGCCGGACGTAGCGTTTCGAGGCAACGAATTCGAGCATACAACTACTATCGGCGGATTTCGATTACTCTTTAGAGAGAACACCATTTACGACCCCAATACGGCAAGAACTGTCAGCGGAGCGACGGTGACGGACCCTTTTCCGAACAATATGACTCCCCTGAGCCGGTTCGATCCGGTGGCGCTCAAGGTGCAGGCGCTGATTCCGCTGCCGACCCGGCCCGGGAACGTCAATAACTTCGAAGAGCGTTATATTACGAGCAAGATTCAAGCAATCCCGACCGTAAAGATCGATCACAACTTCAATGAGAAGGCGCATCTTTCCGGATACTATTCCTCACAGCGCACGGATAAGGACAATAGCCAGGACGGTTTTCCCGATCCACTTCCGCGCGGCGCGAACAACTGATTCGCAGTTACACAGCCCGCGTCAACTTCGTTGCTAAGGTGCCGCTGGATGTGGAGGTGCAGGTTGCTTTAGCTACCTTGCAAGAAAGACGCGACGATTATTCGGCATTCTCAGCCTTTACCGTGTTGGCCTGAATGTCACTGGCTTTGCGCACGCATTAGTCAATCTGGGCGTCTATTAGGATCGAACGGAAAGGTAAAGGATGCCGTCGTGATTTGGCGCGGCGTTTTGAAACAAAATCCTTGTGCCGGGAAACTGGGATCAATCCGATAAGGCGTTGGAGTCTGAAGGGGATCATGAGGCAGCTGGACGGATTCGAGATACTCAGGCAGGCTGCGTATTTTGAGCTACCGACCGTTGAGAACCGAAGCCGGGGGCTCCGTCAATCCATTGCGATTGAGGAACGCTTCGATAGTGCGTTGAACACGGATGGTGTCGGCGTCGGTCCAGCGAAAGCGGCCGTGCTTTCCTCCCGCGATGGAGACGAACTCGTTCGGTACATGAGCGGCAGTCAGGGCATCTCTTAGCTTCAGCCCGTCCTGATACGGAACCATCTCATCGGCATCGCCGTGGATGGTGAGTACAGGCGGCAGGCCGGGGCGCACATAGTGAAGCGGCGAGAGGCGCAGTGCTAACTGCTCGGGATCTTCCGCTTGCTTGAACCAGCCCAGAACATTCGCGTCCTTCCGCTTAACAGCTTCCACAAGATCCGTTGGGCCGTAATAGTTGACGATCGCTTTCAACTTACCTGGCTCGGGGCCGGAGCACTCGTCGTCGAAGCCGTCGGAAGGCTGCAGGAACGCTGTCAGCAAGATCAGCTGGCCGCCGGCGGAACCTCCGATGATGGCGATTTTTGCGGGATCGAAGCCAAATTTCGCGGCGTTCTGGAAGACCCACCGGAGCGCGCAACGGCAATCCTTCACGCCGGCAGGCGCGGGCGCGACACCCGCAAGCCGGTATTGCACACTCACCACACGCATGCCCAATTGCAGATACGGCAGGAACCAGAGCGACCATTGTTCCTTACTGCCATTCGCCCAGCCTCCGCCGTGGATGTAGACCATAGTGGGCCCAGGCTTACGGTCATAACGCGTATACAGGTCCACCTTCGCTTGGAAGCCGCCAACACTCTTATACGGAATATCGCGAATGATCTCGTAGCGCTGACCCACCAGCGAGGCCCAATCGCGCGCGGAATCGGCGGACTGTGCAAGGGTGCTGAGGGAGCTCACGAATAACAGACAGCAGCAACTAAACAGCAGGCGCATAGACTCTTCTCCTGGTGGTGGCGAGCAGCAGGGCTCCCCATGCAAACGGGTACAGAATGCCGGATACGGCGAAAACGGGAGCGAATGAAGCGCGGTCCACGACGATGCCGATCAACAGGCTCGATAGCATGCCGCCGATGCCACCCGCGGTTCCGGTCAGGCCGGAGATGGTGCCGATGGCGGTTTGCGGAAACACATCGCTCAGCAGGCCCAGAAAATTCGTGATCCAGAAGCCGTGGGCGAACATCAGCACGCACATCAAGGCGATGGCCGTGTTGGTATCGGTCGCTTGCGCAGCCAGCCACGATGCCGGTGTCAGCGCGGCCGCCACCCCCAACACAACCCGGCGCGCGCGCACAGGTGCCCATCCGCGTTTCACCAACTCATCGGACACGCGCCCACCCAAAACCTGGCTGATACCCAGGACAAGAAACGGTATCCACAACAGAGAACCGATCTGTTCGACGGAGAGCTGCCGTTCCCTGTGAAGATACTGCGGAATCCAAAACATGTAGAAGTAGAACACCGGGTCGAACAGGAACCGCGCAAACAAGAACCAGCGCACGGCGGGTTGTGAGAGCCAGGAGAGAACTGAAGCGTGCGGTTCGGAACTTGCCGTTTCCGGCGCATCATGGCGAGTGATGAGAAGCCATGCCGCGAGCCAGATCAGGCCCAGTACGCCGGTGAAGATAAATGTTCCGCGCCAGCCCAATTGAACGGCTGCGTACGCAGTCAGGGGCGGAGCGATGACCGCGCCCAGAGCCGAGCCTCCCGTCGCAACCCCCATGGCGAGTGCCCGCTGTTTGGCCGGGAACCAATTTGCCGCGCCTTTGATGGCGGCGGGGAAGCATCCACCTTCGCCAAAGCCCAGAAAGAAACGCGCCGCGGTCAGGTTGGCCGCGCCCGTTGTCAGCGAGTGTGCCGCGCTGGCCAGCGACCATACAGCCAGGCATGCGGCCATTCCCAAACGCGTCCCCACCAGATCCGCAAACCTGCCGCCCAGCGCGAACATGATGGTGTAGCTGATTTGAAAACCGAGCAGCACGCGCGAGTAAGCTTCGTTGCTCATCCCGAATTCCATGATGATGCGCGGTGACAAGATGGACAATACCTGGCGATCGAGAAAGCTGAGTGCCGTTGCCGCGAATAGCATCCAGCACAGTAGCCACTTGTGTCTCATGGCGCGCTTACCAGGCAACCATCAACTGACCCGTGATGTTCCTGATGACAAACCTGGTTCCGTCTTCCTCGCGCGAATAGGGCAACGATTCCTGAACGAACGTGCGGCTATCGTTCACCAGCATGGTGACGGGCCGCTCATTCTCCGGGTAGAAATGCACAGTGGCATCCTTCAAGCCTTTTAGTAAGAGCCGCCGCTCAAAGAACGGATACTCCGTGATTGCCTCCACACAGGATAGTTCGCTCGCTTCCCGCTGATCCACCAGGCAGCGAATCTCTTTGTGAGCGGAGCGGGGAAGGGTATAGGAAGTGTGTCCGTCTTCGAGCCACGTTTCGGTACCCACCATCACGGGTGCTCCGTGAGCGAAGCGCATTCGGACCTCTGTAGTGGTGGAAGGCGAGTAACTCGAAATGAAGAATGCGTTCTTATGCCGGGCGGGTAGCAGGAGAGGGCTACGCGTATCGGCTGCCGGTTTGTGGAAGCGAAGGGAATAACCGAACTTTGAGAGCACAAGCCGCATCAAAGATTCGCCCTGCAACCACAGCTTGGGGTCGTCCGGCACGGGCAAGCGAGCGGTCCCGATGGAAGAGCAGAAGCTGCCTCGAACCCATGCCAGAGTGCCGCTGCCGGTGCCTGCGGCGTTTGGGCGCGATGCGGCATACACACGTTCCGCGCCGCCTTGTGAAACGGTGACGTCCACACTGACCGCGGCTCCGGGGGCTACCACGGCGGCGAGCACGGTATCGACACCGCCCGCGCATAGCTCCGGGTGATGCTGCATTTTCAAAGGCAAAGAACCATGCCTCAATGTGTCCGACGGCATGGCTAGTTTGACGTCCAGAACGCCAGAGAGCGGGCTCGCTTTTCGAAGATTGAGAGGCTGGAGAATTGGGGCGCTAACATTCTCCACAGGACCGTAAAGCAGAACATCGGTGCCTTGTTTCAGCGCGTTCAGTAGAGTGGCTTCCACTTCACCGGTGAGAGCGGGCAGGTACGCCAGCAGGATGGTGCGGCGGAAGAATTGCGGCCGCGTACGGTAAGCGGGAACGAACTGTTTGGTTGAGACAACCGAGTTCAACGGAAAGCCTGTGTTGACGGCCCCGCGCATGAACCAATCGCCAAAGGAGACTTCCGCAAGGCGCGGCGCGGGCCCGAACGTCATGTCATGATACTCATCGAAGGGATAGATCCAAGTAACCAGCCCCGGCGCGTCGGAGTAATCCTCCATCCCCGAGAGTATGTGCGGAATGACTTCGGTCGGAACCTTCTCAGGCATCTGTCCCCATGAGTTATCGATGGTCAGAAACTCCAGGTACGCGGGCCGCGTGATGGTGGCATTGCCGGCGATGCGCGCCAGCGACAGCGGTAGGTAAATGTCATGGGCGTCGCGGCCGTAGCGGTCCAGCCAGGGACTGTTCAACCACCAGGGATCGTGAGTATAGAAACGGAACGGAAAGATGTCGCCGGCCGGTAGCTCCGCAATGCGCGAAAGATAGCCGACGATCTCCAGGCCGAAGTCTCCATCGAGAGCCGCCCAGGGCGAGTTCGGCGGAGCGACCACATTGAACCCTTCGCGATAGATGTCTCGAACGGGCGAGGCGCCGCGAGCCAAATCGACACCGACGATTAAATTGCTGCCGCGTGTTTCGATGGGAAATCCAGGGCACTCGGCGCGGAAGGTGCGCCAGA
>JBBROT010000305.1:0-4827 GCA_038229155.1 Bryobacterales bacterium
AATCTGGCGCGGCTTCACCAAAAATTTCTATCTCGCTTTTCGCCATCCCGTAAACTTCTGGATCTTCCTGCTGCTGCACTTCTGCGTGTTCCTGTTGCCGTTCCTTGGCTGGAGTTGGCGCGCGGCGGTGGTGGTGCTCTTGACGCGCGCGGTGCTTGCCTTGCGCTTCGGTCAAGGTTGGTGGAGCGTCATCGCGCATCCATTCACGGAAGCCTTTGTTCTGGCGCTCGCCGTGGGTTCGTGGCGCGCCGCGCGCAGCACGGGCGGCATCGCGTGGAAGGGAAGGCAGTACCCCGTTTCGCGCGCATGAAAAACGTCGTTGTCATCGGTGGCGGCTTGGGTGGATTGGCCGCCGCGCTCCGGCTGCGCGCGCGCGGTTTCGCCGTCACGCTTTTTGAAGCCGGCCCCACGTTCGGCGGCAAGATGAACCGCTGGGTGAAGAACGGCTTCACCTTCGATACAGGCCCTTCCTTGATCACCATGCCCTGGGTGTTCGAAGACCTCTTTCGCGCCGCCGGCAGCCGCATGGAAGACCACGTGGAACTGCTGCCGCTGCATCCGCTTTCAGAGTACGTGTACAACGATGGCACGCGGTTCACTTACACTTCTTCCCTGCCGGAATGGCTGCGCACCGTAAAGCAGCTTGAGCCGCGCGATGTCGCGGGCTTTCTAAAATTTCAGGAACTGGGCGCGCGCTTGTATGAAGTCTCCCGCCGCACGTTCCTGAAACACTCGCCCGCCGAACGCCCGGGCAGGGAAGCGTTGGCCGCTCTGCGTTACATGCCGCTGCGCCACGGTTGGGGAAATTATCACGACACCGTGGCCGCGCACTTCCGCAGCCCTTACCTGCAACAGCTTTATGACCGCTACCCAACTTACGTGGGCTCCTCGCCCTATAGCGCACCGGCCACACTGGCACTCATTCCGTATCTGGAATATGCGTTTGGCGGGTATGCTGTTCGCGGTGGACTTTATACCATTGCCGAATCGCTGGTAACGCTGTGCCGCCAGAATGGCGTCACGCTGTGCGAAAATTCGCGCGTGGCGAAAATTGAGACCAACGCCGGTGCCGTGACCGGCGTGGTGCTTGATGACGGGCGGCGAGCCTCGGCCGCCGTCGTCGTCATGAATGGCGATTCACAGAACCTGCCTGCGATGCTCGGGCGCGAACCCAAGCCCGATGCGCGGTCCATGTCGGGATTCGTCATGCTGCTCGGTATCGCGCAATCGCTCCCGCAAATCGCGCAGCACACCATCTTTTTCTCTGGCGATTACAAGCGCGAATTCTCTGACATCTTCCACAACCAGCAATTTCCCGCCGACCCCACGGTCTATGTGAACGCGGCCAGCCGCGCTGACAGAAAGCTTGTGCCCGCGGGTGAAGGCGAGACGCTCTTCGTAATGGCGAACGCGCCGGCCATCGGAGCAAACTGGACAGCGGAACACACGGCAACCGCCCGCGTTCGCGTGCTGGCCCGCTTGAAGCGCGGCGGCTTTCCCGATATCTCGAGTGCCGCCGTCGTCGAAGATACCTGGACTCCCCAGCGAATCGAAGAGCGCTATCTGATGCCCGGCGGCGCAATCTACGGGACCGATTCGCACGGGTGGCGCAACGCGTTTTTCCGCCCGCGCAATCAGGACGCGGCCGTGCGCAATTTGTACCGCGTGGGCGGCAGCACGCATCCCGGCGGCGGCACTCCCACCGTGTTGCTGTCCGCTGAAATCACATGCCGGCTCATCTCGTAGACCGGCTGTTGTGGGCCTCGTACCTCTTCCTTTGGCTGGGCGGCGTGGGCAGTCACATGGCGACAGGGGGCACTCCGGCGAACATGGCCTGGGCTGCGCCGGTCTTCCTCGCTCTTGCCGCCGTGATCGCCATTCGCGGCGAGTGGCCCCACTGGCAGCCCATTGCGATTGCGGCCGCGCTGGGCTTCGTCGCCGAAGCCATCGGTGTCGCGTCGGGCTATCCCTTCGGCCCCTACCGCTATACGCCCGTGCTGGCACCGATGCTGTTGGGAGTCCCTCTAGTGGTGGTGGGTGCGTGGATGATTCTGTTTGTCTATGTGCGGCAAATGCGGCTCGGCATCCTACTCAGCGCCGCGCTGATGGCCGCGCTCGATCTGGTGATCGATCCTCTGGCCGCGAACTTCCTCGGCTACTGGCAATGGCGCGGCGGCGGCCCTTATTATGGAGTGCCACTCTTGAACTTCGTCGGCTGGCTCGCGGTGGCGCTTCTCATTTTCTTTCTAGCTCCGCGAAGAACCGCGCCCAACCCCGCGGCACTCTGGCTGGGCACATCCATACTGCTCTTCTTCGCGGCCATTGCCGCCGCGCACGCCTATTTCTTCCCGGCCGCCTTGGGCGTCGGGCTCTCCGCTTTCGGATACTTCAGATCCATGCGCTCCAGCGTATCCACAATGATCTGAGAGATAGCCAGATTGCGGAACCACTTGCGGTTCGAAGGAATCACGAACCACGGCGCGTTCGGTTGGCTGCAGTTGGCCAGCGCGTCCTGATAAGCCGCCTGATAATCTTCCCAATACTTGCGCTCCGCCTCATCGGACGGCGACGATTTCCAATTCTTTTCGGGATCCTCATGCCGCGCATCGAAGCGCTTCTTCTGTTCGTCTTTACCAATGTGCAGGAAGAACTTCAGAATGGTGGTTCCATTCTCAGCAAGCATGCTCTCGAACTGGTTGATCTGCTCATAGCGCCGCTGCCAAACGCTCTTTTCCACCAGGTTGTGAACGCGCACAATTAACACATCTTCGTATTGCGAGCGGTTGAAGATACCAATCATGCCGTGCGCGGGCACCGCCTGATGAATTCGCCAAAGAAAATCATGATCCAGTTCGTGCGACGTGGGCTGCTTGAACGAAGTCACATTGCAGCCCTGCGGGTTCACGCCGCTCATCACGTGTTGGATGGTGCCGTCTTTTCCAGCCGCGTCCATGCCTTGCAAAATAATCAGCAGCGCGCGTTTGTGCTCCGCCCACAGCACCTGTTGCAAATGATCCAGCCGGTCCACCAGCTTCAGCAATTCTTCCGCGGCATCGCTCTTGTGCTTGATGTGCGCCGTATCGTCGGGGTCGCGTTTCGAAAGCTTGAACGCCTTGCCGCTCTTCACAATAAATCGATCCGTTAAATTCACTCAGAAACCTCGTACGCTTTAGTGGGCTTGTTCTGCAGGTAGATGTCGAACCAACTCACGATATGGTCCAGGCGCTCCACGCGATGTTTCGGTTTGCCTGAACGCGAGAGTTCATGGCTTTCGCCGGGAAACTGCACCATCACCACCGGCTTCTTCAAATACTTGAGCGCGCGGAACAGTTGTTCGCCGCCCGCGCTGGGTGGCGTCCGGTAATCTTCGCCGCCTTCAACCAGCATCAGCGGAGTGTTCATCTGCTTGATGAATGTGATGGGTGAGCGCGCTTTGAAATCTTCTTCCTGTTCGAAAGGCGCGCCGCGGAACCAGGTGGGCCGGAACTGCGTGAAATCGGCCGTGTACCACCAATCGGCCCAGTTCGCGATGGAGCGCATGCTCACCGCGGCTTTGAAGCGATTCGTATGGCCGATGATCCAGTTGGTCAACACGCCACCTCCCGAGCCGCCGGTTACGCCGAGCCGGTCGGGGTCCGCCCAACCCTTCGCGACAACCGCATCCACGCATGCCATCAGGTCCTGGTAATCGTCGCCGGGATATTTGTATTGAATAATGTTGCCGAACTCCTGACCGAAGCCGGTGCTGCCGCGCGGGTTGGGGTAGATCACCACATAGCCTTTCGCGGCCAGCCATTGCATCTCATGGAAGAAGTTGAAGCCATATGCGGCATGCGGGCCGCCATGGATGTTCAGAATCGCGGGATACTTCTTGCTGGAATCGAACTGCGGCGGCTTCTGTACCAGCGTCTGAATCATGCGGCCATCGAAGCTCTTCACCCACAGTTCTTCGGGCGCGGGCAGATCCAATTGCGCGAACAGTTCGGAGTTCACATCGGTGAGGCGAACCGGTTTTTTCGCTTTGCCTTCCAGCAGGTAAAGATCGCCCACGGACGTAGTCGTCGAAATGGCGAGAATGGTTCGCGATTGATCGGCTGTCGAGGCATAGCTATAGACCTCCCAGTCTCCATCCGTGAGCGGCTCCACCTTGCCGGATCGCACATCGATCTTCTTCAGATTGCCCCGGCCTTTCTCCGCCGCCGTGACAAAAATATAGCGGCCATCCTTGCTCCAATACGGCAGTGAAGGCGCGCTCGCGCGCGGGGGTGCCTGATCGCCGCCGATGCCGCCTCCGATATCGAAATCGTAATCGGAGGTCAGATTCTGAGCTTTCGATCCGGGCTCGAGCGCGGTCACCCATAGATCGGGCTGGCTATAAGACTTGATGGGGTCGCCATTCAGCGCGCCGATGAAGGCCATGTGCTTGCCATCGGGGCTCAATGACATGGCGCGCGTGCCGCCATCCACGCTCACCAGCTTGCGCATCTCGCCGCCTGTCGCGGGAACCGAATAGATGTCGCTGTGTGGCGGTTCGTAATACGATTCCGCTACCCGGTCGGAACTGAAATACAGCTCGCGCCCATCGCGAGACCACAGGATGGAAGTCTCCTCGAATTTGTCGTCCGTAATCTGCTTAGCCTGCGGAGGCGCGCCCAGAACGGCCGGAACCGCGATGGTCCAGATATGCCCCACGCGCTCGTAATCCACATAGCCGGTTCCGTTCGAGCGATAGGCCGCGCGATTGATCACACGGACATCGCTCTTGTCTTCGTCTTTCTTCTTATCGACCGGTTTGGAATCGGAACTGGAAACAAAAGCGATGGTGTG
>JBBROT010000306.1:0-4806 GCA_038229155.1 Bryobacterales bacterium
ACCATCGCGCAAGCCACAACGGAGATTCCGTTGGGCGAGGCGCAATGGAAGCCCGTCGCGCAAAAGATGGACCGCGAGCGGTGGAACGATTACGGCATCGGGCTGCTGCTTCAGGGTGATTTGAAAGGCGCTGAGTACGCCTTCCATCGCGTGACGGAGGCCGAGCCCGGTTATGCGGATGGCTGGTTGAATGTGGCTCGCGCCTTGATTCAAGAAGGCGAGAACGATGCCGCCAAGCCTTATCTGGCGAAAGCGAAAGCACTGGACCCTTCGCTTGCCCGGATCTACTATTTTCAAGCGCTGGTGGAAAAATCCGACGGTGCTTACGATGCCGCGCTTACAGCCTTGCGGACGGCGGAGGCGAAGTACCCGCGGGACCGCGTGGTCTCAAACCAGATTGCCCGCATTTTGTTTTTGCAGCGCAAGTATAAAGAAGCGCTCACGCAATTGGACCGTGTGAGCCTGGTGGATCCTGAAGATTTGCAAATGCACTATACGCGCATGCTCTGCTACCGTGGCTTGGGCGATCGCGATAAAGCGAAGGCTGAAGAACAACTGTTCCGTCGCTTCAAGGCAGACGAAGCGGCACAGACACTGACGGCGAAAGCACGCATGCAGAGCGCGGAAGATAACAACGAGCGGCAGAACGTTCACGATCACGAATCCGTGGTGTTGCCGAGATGAAGAACTTGATCTGGCTGTTGGCCGCCGCGGTGGGGACCGCGCCGCAAAGCGCTGTGAAATTTACTGACGTGACCGCCGGGGCGGGAATCCGTTTCGTGCATCACACGGGCGCGGCAGGCAAAAAATATTTGCCGGAAACCATGGGCTCGGGCCTGGCATTTGCGGACCTGGATGGAGATGGCTGGCCGGACATTCTCATGTTGAACGCCAAGGATTGGACGCCGCGCGGGAAGAAATATCTGAGCGCGCTATATCGCAACAATCGCAACGGCACATTCACTGACGTGACAGCGGGAAGCGGTCTCGATGTGGAGATGTATGCGATGGGCGTGGCGATCGCGGACTACGATAATGACGGAAGGCCGGACGTTTACATCACAGCCCTTGAAGGCGACCGCCTGTTTCACAATGAAGGCGGCAATAAGTTTCGTGATGTGACGGCGGCATCGGGAATTCGCAACGCAAACTTCGGGACCTCGGCGGCGTGGGTGGATTATGACCGCGATGGGAAGGCCGATCTGTTTGTTGCGAACTACATCCAGTGGACGCCGAAGACGGATTTGTGGTGCTCCATGGACGGCGCGACGAAAAGCTATTGCACGCCGGAATCCTCAAAGGGTGCGCCTTCGAAGTTATTCCACAATCTGGGTGGCGGCAAGTTCGAAGACGTCAGCTCCAAGGCCGGCATCGCCGACCCGGGCAGCAAATCGCTGGGTATTTCTGTGTTGGATTTTAACGGCGATGGATGGCCGGATTTATTTGTCGCCAACGACACGCAGCCGAACAAGCTTTACCGGAACAACACGAACGGCACGTTCACGGAAGAGGGCGTTGCCGCCGGTGTCGCGTATGGAGAAGACGGCGTGGCGCGTGGCGCGATGGGAGTGGATGCGGCGGATTACGATCATTCGGGCCGGCCGCATTTGCTGGTGGGGAATTTCTCGAACCAGATGCTGGGGCTGTATCACAACGAAGGCAGCGGCCTCTTTGTGGATGAAGCACCCAGCTCCAGCGTGGGCCGGGCCAGCTTGTTGAGCCTTACGTTCGGGGCCTTCTTCTTCGATTACGATCTGGACGGCTACGCAGATATCCTGGCCGCGAACGGGCACACGGAAGAGCAGATTGAGCGCATTCAACCGAAGGTGAAGTATCGCCAGCAGCCTCTACTGTTCCGCAATTTAGGAGGACGTAAGTTCGAGAACATGTCGGCGTCCGTTGGCTCGGATTTCACCAAGCCGTTGCTGGCGCGCGGGGCGGCGCATGCGGACTTCGATCATGACGGCGATCAGGACATTCTCATCGGTACCAACGGCGGTGCGCCCGTACTTTATCGCAACGATGGCGGCAATCGGCAGCACTGGCTTTCCATTCGATTGAACGGCGTGAAGAGTAACCGGAGCGGACTGGGCACGGTGATTCGTGTGGAAGGTTCGGCGGGCAAGCAGTCTGACATGATGCGTTCCGGCGGCAGTTACTGTTCGCAGAGCGATCTGGCGCTAACGTTCGGTTTGGGAAGGGATGAGAAAGCGGCCTCTTTGCAAGTGGAGTGGCCGAGCGGCATCAAACAAAAGTTCGCGAACGTTGCAGCGAACCAATTCCTGCTGATCGATGAAATGAAAGGAATCGTGAAACAACCTTGAACGCCGACTTGCTGGCGCGATCGGGAACGGAACAAGGACGGCTGCTGGCTACGGGAGATCTTTCTTCCGTCGATCTGATTCAGGCTCATCTGCGGCGCATCGACGAAGTGAATCCACAGTTGAACGCCGTTGTGGAAGTGCTGCGCGAGACTGCACTTCGCGAGGCGTCGGAGTCTGATTCGCGAAGACACGCGGGGTTGGAGCGCGGACCGCTAGACGGCGTGCCATTTTCCGTAAAGGATTCGATCGAGGTTCGCGGAACAAGCTGTTCGGCGGGCACGCTCGGCCGCCAGCACGCTGCGCCGGCACGGACGGACGCCACGCTGGTAGCGCGTTTGCGGAATGCCGGCGCCATCCCGATTGCACGCACGAACTTGCCGGACCTGCTGTTCGCCTTCGAGAGCGACAATTTGCTCTTCGGGCGTACGAACAACCCGTACGATCTGGCGCGATCACCGGGAGGTTCGAGTGGCGGTGAGGCCGCTCTGATCGCCGCCTGCGGATCGCCCTTCGGCCTGGGAAGCGATGCGGCCGGCAGCGTGCGGGTCCCCGCCCACTATTGCGGCATTGCAAGTTTGAAGCCGACGCAGGGCCGGCTTTCCAGGCGCGGCCACGTACCCGCGGCCAGTGGCTGGCTGGAGATGATCTGGCAGATCGGGCCGATGGCAAGGCGTGTGGAAGACCTGCACACTCTGATGAATGTGCTCGCCGGGGCGGACGAATGGGATAGAAGCGCGCTGCCTGTGCCGTTCCGCGATCCCGCGCAAGTCGAGTTGAAAGACTTGCGACTGGCTTTCTTTACCGATAACGGCATCGTGCCCGCTGACGCAGACACCGCGCGAGTGGTGAATCAGGCGGCACATGCCTTGATGCCGGAAGTGGCTGCCATGGAACAGCGACGGCCAACCGGAATCGAGGCCAGCTATGACCTGGAAATGAAGCTGATTGGCCCCGATGGTGGCGCCGGTCTGCACGGGTATCTTCAGGAAATCGGCAGCACGGAAACGCACCCCATTCTACAAGGCTGGCTCACCAAGCTAACAAAATACGAAACGGATCTGGCGGGCTTTGCGGCTTACTGGGCGGAGCTGGACCGCTTTCGCGATTCTCTCTTCACGTTTTTGCATGAGTTCGATGCGGTCATCTCGCCGGTTTCGATCAGCCCCGCTGTTTTACATGGCGAATCGATCCAGCCCGGTATCTTTCCCGGGTTCAGCTATACGATGACCCACAATCTGACCGGCTGGCCGGCGGGCGTGGTGCGCTGCGGCACTTCCGCAACAGGGCTGCCGATCGGAGTGCAGGTGGCCGCTGCTCCATGGCGGGAGGACATCGTGCTGGCAATACTGGCCCGCCTGGAACATACGTTCGGCGGCTGGAGCCCGCCTGTTTAAATGCCCACGCTCCACAAGTGGACGCGCTTCTTCAGCCCGCTCGTCATCAGCATTCTTCTAGCATGTTTGGCTTTGTTTCTGTTCGAGCGCCTGGCTGACGAAATGCTGGAAGGCGACACGCTTCAGTTCGATGGAGCTGTGCGCAATTTCATTCACCGGTTTAGTTCGCCCTCCATGACGGCGGTGATGCGGGCATTTACCACGGTGGGCAACGTCGGTGCCGTGCTGGCGATGAGCGCCGCCGTAGCCGCGCTGCTGTGGTTCAGACATCGCGTAAGAGCTGCGGCGTACCTTGTCATGGCCATCTCCGGAGGCGTGTTTCTCATGTGGCTCCTGAAACTGCTCTTCCACAGACAAAGGCCGACTCCGTATTTCGGCATCACGGTGCCCAGCGACTTCAGTTTCCCCAGCGGCCATGCACTGGTGGCAATCTGTTTTTACGGAATGTTGGCGCAGATTCTGGCGTCAGGACGCCGGGGCTCTTTACGAGTCGCTATCTGGGCTATGGCTGCGTTCATGGCCCTTGGAATCGGCGCTTCGCGCATCTATCTGGGAGTTCACTATCCCAGCGATGTGGTGGCGGGCTACCTGGCGGCGCTGGTCTGGATCCTGGGAATCTGCGCTGAGTACCGGCGAGGCGAGAAAACCGCCTGAATAGTAAACGCTTGCCTCAGCGCCTCTCCCTTACTGCGTGGTGAAGGTGTTGCTCAAGCTGTTAGCGATGATATTGCCGGCTTGATCCGTTACGCCGTAGACGACGCTGATGCTGTACTGCGTGGCTGCGGCAAGGGCGGCGGTGGGGGTCAGGGTGACTGTCTTGTAATCCGGCGAGAAGGTCAGTGTCACCGGCACGATGGCGCTGGTGTTGGTCAGGCGCAGGGTGACGTTGGCGTAGGTGGAAAGCGGGTTCACGGCCGTGTTGAAGACCACTTGCGGGGCGACCGAGACTGCGATACCGGTGGAGCCGGTGGCGGGCGTCGAGGATAGCACGGAAGGACGAGTGAGGAAGGCTCCGGGACCGGTAGTGAAGGTGCTGGTGACGGTGCCGCTGAGCGTATTGCCGGCGGTATCGTTGACGCCCGTAATGG
>JBBROT010000307.1:0-4792 GCA_038229155.1 Bryobacterales bacterium
AGCGATACGAAACCAGTTCACGCGGCTGGTACGGCGGTGCCATCGGCATGTTGAAACTGAATGGCGATATTAATACCGGCATCCTGATCCGCACCACTTATTTGCGTGACGGGATCGCCAGCTACCCGGCCGGGGCCACGCTTCTCTACGATTCCGACCCGGCCGCCGAAGAAGCGGAGACCAGGCTCAAGGCCACGGGCTTCTTCCGCTTGCTGGGCCCGCAACCGGTGCCCGCGCGCCAAGCCGAACAGAAATCGGGCGGCCCCAAACTGCTGCTGGTGGATCACAACGATTGCTTCATCCACACACTCGCGAATTACGCGAGGCAGACCGGTGCCGACGTGGTCACCTATCGTCACGGCTTCCCACTTACGCTGCTTCGTGAGATCGCCCCTGACCTGATCCTGATCTCGCCCGGACCCGGCCGCCCTTCCGATTTCGGCATCAACGAATTGGTGCATGAAGCCGTGAAACAGCAAATCGCCATCTTCGGCGTCTGCCTGGGGCTGCAAGGAATTGTCGAAGCGTTCGGCGGTGATTTAGGCGTGCTCGATTACCCCGTGCATGGCAAGCCAAGCAAGATCCACCACACGGGAAAGGGCGTGTTCGCCGATCTGCCCTCGCCGCTTGAAGTAGGCCGCTATCACAGCCTGTACGCCAAGCGCGACAAGCTGCCGGACTGCCTCGAAATCACCGCCGAAACCGAAGACGGAGTGATCATGGGCATCCGGCACCGTTCGCTGCCCATCGAGGCCGTCCAGTTCCATCCCGAGAGCCTGCTGACCACGCACGACAATCACGGCCTGCGGATCATTCAATCCGCCTTGGCAATTTCAAGCCAGCTCGTTTAATTACTGCCCCACGGTCGCCTCAACACGCTTGGGGTCGATGCGCCACACATGCCCGCCGGCAAGGTCGCACAGCCACACACTCCCCAAACCCACGCGCACCGCGTCGCCGCCCTTACCGGCAAACTGCTGCACCACCTTGTTCCGTTCCGGATCGATGCGCGATAGCGGGAACCCGAAGCTGGTCACCCATACCGATCCTTCACCCGCCGCGATATCCCCGCCGTCGCCCGGCACACCCACCTCTATCGTCGCCACCACTTTGTTCGTCTTCGGGTCCACTCGCGTGACGCTGCCATCGGTTTGGTTCAGCGTCCAAACGCCGCCCTCGCCCACGGCGAGAAACCGCGGTGCCTTGCCGACTGGAATGGTTTCCACCACCAGGTTGGTATTCGGGTCCACGCGGCTGACCGAATTGCCTTCGGTGCTGGTCACCCAAACGGCGTTTTCTCCAAACACTGGGCAGTACGAACCGGCCGGAAGAATAATTTCAGCAACCACCTGATTCGTGGCCGGATCGATCCGCGCAAGCGTGCCCTTCTTATCGGTCATGAGCCAGACGCTGCCCGCGCCCGTCGCGATGTAACCTTCCGATTCAGCAATCGCCATCGGAAAAGTGGCCGTCACCTTGCCGGTCTTCAGATCGATGCGCGACACCGATTGATCGCCACAGTTCGGTGCCCATACACTGCCGAATCCGATCGCCAGGCCCGAGCATGGCTTCTGCCCCACCGTGACCATCTCCACAACTTTGTTCTTCTTCGCGTCCAGGCGCGCCACTGTGTTCTTCGGCTTGTTCGAAATCCAGACTTCCTCGCCCACCGCGATCCAATCGGGCGCGCCCGGCACATCGAACGTAGCCTCGAACTTGAGCTCGGTTATGGGAATCTGAACGCCGGGCGTCTTCACCCCCGGCTTGGGCACGCGCGGCTGTTGCGCGCTCGGCTGTTGCCCGTTCAGCGACAAGACAGCAGCAAATATCGGGAGAAAACGAAGAGTCGTCATAGGTTGAAGTTCATCTACTGACGAGGTAGCGGGAAGTTTCCAGCGTACTACGATTCGTGAGCGAGCCTCGCCCGGTTTGCCGTGTTAATCTAGCCTAAGCGTTACCTCGGCGTAACTGGAACCTCGTCGTCACGTTCCTCCAGCAGCAGTCACAACCTTTGAGGGTTCACGCATGTTCCGCCATTTAACGTGTCCAGTATTTCTTTACATTGCATTCTGCGCTCTTCACATTCTTTCAGCAGCACCGGCTGCTCCCCCGAACACTCCCGAATTTTTCGAAACGCGCATTCGCCCCATCCTCGCGAATAACTGCTACGGCTGCCATACCAACTCGGCCCTGGGCGGCCTCCGCGTCGATTCGCGCGAAGGTCTTCTGAAAGGCGGTGCCTCCGGACCCTCGCTTGTTCCCGGCGATCCATCGAAGTCCCTGCTCATCACCGCGATTCTGCAAACCGGCGAACTGAAAATGCCGAAAGGTTCGAAGCTCAAGCCCGCTGAAATTGAAGACCTCACCGCATGGGTGAAGGCCGGTGCCGTGTGGCCCGCTTCCGCCGCTCCCGTGACCACTTCGAAATCCGGCGAGTATGTGATCACCCCGCAGCAGCGCGCGTTCTGGAGCTTTCAGCCGCTGAACGCGACGCCCGCTCCCGCTGTTCGCGACGCCGCGTGGGCTAAGACTGAAATCGATCGCTTCATTCTGGCTCGCCTGGAAAAAGATGGCTTGAAGCCCGTTCGCACGGCTGAAAAGCGCACCCTCATCCGCCGCGCCACGCTCGATCTGACCGGCCTGCCGCCCACTCCCGACGAGATCGACGCCTTCGAAAAAGACACCGCGCCAGACGCTTTCGCCAAGGTGGTGGACCGTCTGCTCGCCTCGCCTCACTATGGCGAACGGTGGGGCCGCATGTGGCTCGATGTCTCCCGCTTCGGTGAAGACGATTACCGCTCGCTGGACCCCATGGGCCGCGGCCTGAACCCCTATCCCAACGCTTACCTGTATCGCGATTGGGTGATCAATGCCTTCAACAACGATCTTCCCTATGACCAATTCATCAAGGCCCAACTGGCGGCGGACACGATGGATGACAAGGTCAAGGTCAAGATGCTTCCCGCGCTGGGCTTCCTCGGCCAAGGCCCCTGGTATTACGACAACGGTGCCATCGAAGTGACGCGCGCCGATGAACGCCATGACCGTATCGACGTGGTCACCCGCGGCTTCCTCGGCATGACCGTCGCCTGCGCCCGGTGCCACGATCATAAATACGATCCCATCCCCACGAAAGACTACTATTCCCTTGCCGGCGTCTTCGCCAGCACCCGTTATAACGAATACCCCCAGATGCCGAAGGAACTGGTGGCGGAGTTCGATTCGAAAGAAAAGAAAATCGAAGAGAAAGAAAAGCTTTACGGCGAAATCCAGCGCACCGAATCCACGCAGCTTGGCGAAACTTTGGCGCTGCAGTGCTCCAAATATCTGCAGGCCGTGTGGCGCGTGCAGGGGGAACCGAAAGATCAGGTGGCGAAAGTTGTGGAAGACGCAAAGCTCGATTACGAACTCTTCGAGCGCTGGGTGAAATTCAGCGCCAAGCCACCGAAGTTCTATCCCGATCTCACGAAATGGCAGGCTATGGTCAAGCGCGGCGGCACCGCTCCCGAAGCGAAGAAGCTGGCCGATGAGTTTCAAGCCACCGTCGTCTCCGTCATGATGGATCGCCGCGATATGAAGGAGATCAATGCCGTCATCGTCGCCAAGTCACTGCCCGAAACCAACAAGCCCAAAGAGCGCAAAAACCGCCCCAGCGATTTCGTGACGAATGACGATTTCTGCCCGGGCTGCGGCCTGGAGTTGAAGGCACTTCCCCTCGAACGCATGAATCTCTGGACCGACGTTTTCCAGCGCGACCTGAGCGACGGCGAAGATCCGATGAACAACTTCCGCAACTTGAAGCCCGGCCTGCTGGCGTTCCGCGGGTGGGGATTGGAGCGCCAGATCAGTCCGGAAAAGCGCGCCTACCTGGATGCGTTAAAGGCCGATATCGAAACCGCCAAGAAAGAACTGCCCTCCAAGTACCCGTTCGTGCATGGCGTTAGCGATGAGCCGAAGCCCGTGGATCTGCCGGTCAGCAAACGCGGCAATCCCTATACCCTCGGGGACGTGCAGCAGCGCCATTTTCTTTCGGCCTTGGTGGATGGCAGGCCCGAAGCGTTTACGAAAGGCAGCGGCCGCATGGAACTCGCGGAAGCCATAGTGCGCCAGCCCATCGCCATGCGCGTCTTCGTGAACCGTGTGTGGAAGGGCCACTTCGGCTCCGGCATCGTCGATACGCCAAGCAACTTCGGTTTCGCCGGCGAGCGGCCCACCAACCCCGAACTGCTGGAATATCTTGCGAAACGTTTCACGGACGAAGGCATGTCCGCCAAGAAACTGCACCGCGAAATCATGCTCAGCAGCGTCTATCAACTCAGCGCCGATAACGATGCCGGTAATTTCGCCAAAGACAGCGGTAACCGGCTCTACTGGCGCGCCAACAAGCACCGCATGGATGCCGAAGAGATTCGCGATTCGCTGCTCTCCGTCTCCGGCACGCTCGAACCGAAGCTCTTCGGACCCTCGAAGGATCTGACGCCGGACCTGACACGCCGCACCGTATACGGCAGGGTCAGCCGCTATCACCTGGATGAGTACCTGGCTCTGTTCGATTTTCCGAGCCCCGCCATCTCCGCCGAAAAACGCTTCTCCACCAACGTGCCGCTGCAACGGCTCTTCTTCATGAATAGCGATTTCGTCCAGCAGCAGGGCGAGCTTGTTGCCAAGCGCGTTCTGGATGAACCCACCAACGCAGACCGTATCAAGAAGACGTACCGCATCGTGTTCGGGCGCACTCCCACCGATACCGAACTGACCGCTGGTTTGGAATATCTGAAGACCGAGCCCATGC
>JBBROT010000308.1:0-4781 GCA_038229155.1 Bryobacterales bacterium
GTGCGTTGGCGGAATCTGGCTAGCGATTCGGCATCGTCCACATCGTCAAGCACGCCGGGGTCAGTCACCGGAATGTACTCGGTGGAGGCAAGATGTTGGCGGAACAATTGCTTCGCGCTGGCGTCGGGCGGGAGGGCCAGAATTTTGGAGAACAGTGAGGCTTGGAAGAAGACGGGGTGGCCCTTTGAGCCGTTGTGAACCGGGATGGCGATGAGAGCGTTCGAGGCGATGAGGCTGAGGATGGTTTCATCGGCGGGGTCAGGGTGGTCCACCAGGGTGAAGAGCGCGGAACCGGCTGCGGGTATGGCGCGAACGCCGCATTGCAGGCTGCTGAGTTGGCCAAGCTGCCAGTGCGGGTTGTGTACCCGCGGGCCGCCAAAATCCGGGAGTGGATGTGCGCCGGTGACGGTCACGACAGGGTGGCAATGCGCGGACAGTTTCGCCGTGAGGTGGCTTAAAAAAGTGCCGCCTCGAAACGGCAAGTTGGCCTTGGGCGTCCCCATTCTGGAGGAAGCGCCCGCCGCGAGAATGATGGCCGCCGTCACTTCAGAAGCGCGCGCGGAATCTCGCCGTTGAAGATGGATTTCGACAACTGCCGCCACTCCTGATTTTCGGGGCCGCGGCGTACGGCGATCATTTCGGCGGCGACGGAGATGGCGATTTCCTCGGGAGAGATGGCGCCGATCTCGAGGCCCATTGGAGCAAAGATTCGCTCCAGACGAGCGGCGGGGATGCCTTCTTTTTCGAGTTCCTTCGCAACGCTGATGACCTTGCGTTTGCTGCCGATCATCGCCACATATTTTGCGTCCGTCGATGAAGCCCAACGAAGGATGCGCATATCGTCGCGATGGCCGCGCGTGACGATTACGATGTAACTGGTTTCCGTGACGGGCAGGGCGCCGCAGAGCTCTTCATAGTTTCCGGAGAGCACCTCCGCGGCTTCGGGGAAGCGCTCGCGGTTGGCGAAAGCTTCGCGATCGTCAACCACCGTGGTTTCAAAGCCCGCCATGGTGAGCACCTTCGACAGGCTCTTTGAAATATGGCCCGCGCCGAAAATGAACGCGCGGGGCTGGGGCACAACGGGCTCGACAAATACGTCAAGCTGGCCGCCGCAGATCAAGCCGTTGTCGTACGCCGCGTCGTCGCCCAACTGAAAGCTCAGGTGCCGCGGTTTTTCCGTTTCGATCACTTCGCGCGCCGCATTCCATACTTCCGCCTCCACGCAACCGCCTCCGATGGTGCCGATCATCGACCCATCTTCACGCACAAGCAGCTTCGCGCTTTCATGGCTCGGGATGGAGCCGTGAACCTGGACGATGGTGGCGATGGCGGATTTTTGGCCGAGCTTGCGCAGGCGAATCAGTTCGTCGTAAACGTCCATGCTTCTTGAACCCATCATAGCTTTAGCGTGCCGGTTAGTTGACGGACGTCGGCGATGCGCTCCTGTTTCAGGAAGGTGCGCAATTCGGCCGCAATGCGTGCGGCGCTGCCGGGGTCCCAAAAGCTGGCGGTGCCCACTTGGACAGCGGTCGCACCGGCAATCAGGAACTCCGCCGCGTCTTCGCCGGTGGCGATACCGCCCATGCCGAGGACGGGAATCTTAACGGCCTGCGCGGCCTGATAGACCATGCGTAGAGCGATGGGTTTGATAGCGGGCCCGGAGAGCCCACCGAATCCGGCAGCGATTCGGGAGCGCCGCGTGCGCGGGTCGATGGCGAGTGAGATGAAGGTGTTGACGAGTGAGATGGCGTCGGCACCGCTTTGTTCGGCGGCTTGGGCCAGGGGTTCGATGCGGGCGACGTTGGGCGAGAGCTTGACGATGACGGGGCGCTTGGCGATGCGCTTCACCTCAGTGACCAGGCCGGTAAGAGCGTCCGGGTCATTCGAGAAAAAGATGCCGCCGTGTTTCGTGTTGGGGCAAGAGACGTTCAGTTCGTAAGCGGCGATGCCGTCCGCATCGTTGAGGGCGCGAACCACTTCGAGATAGTCTTCGGGCGCGTACCCGAAGACGTTGGCGAAGACGGTAATGGGAAGGGCGCGAAGGCGGGGGAGCTTGTCTTCGATGAAGGCGCGGACGCCGACATTCTGGAGCCCGACGGAGTTGATCATGCCACCCTGGGCCTCCCAGAGCCTGGGCGCGGGGTTCCCTTCGATGGGAAGATTCGAGAGCCCTTTGGTTACGATTGCGCCAATTTGGGAAAGATCAGTAAGCTTTTCAAATTCCAGGCCATAGGCAAAAGTGCCGGAGGCCGCGATGACCGGGTTTCTGAGAGTGATGCCGCAGAAGGTAACGCTAAAATCCATCCAAGTTGACTTCCAGGGTAACGTCTTTACGGTTGCGGACGATACCGAGGGTGATGGACTTTCGATTGGGCAGCAGCGCTGTGACATCGTGCGTTGAGGCGACGGGCTTGCCATCGGCCTTTATAATTACGTCGCCTGCCTTCATGCCAGCCTTCTCCGCGGGAGATTGGCGGGTGACCATGCGGACCAGAATGCCGCCTTTGACGCCGAAATATTCGGCTAACTGGGTGTTCAGCGCTTCGGTTTCGATGCCCAACATTCCATTGCGCCAGGACATGGCAGCGCGCGGAAGATCGGGCATCACCACCGGCGGCATGGGAGGCATCGGCGGTAAAGGCGGAAGCGCCATTTGGGCGATGGAGCGCGGCTCAAGAACGGGAGATAAGTTCAGGCGGGCGGCGGCGCGCAGGACCAGGAGATTCACTTTGCGCCCTGCGGGAACTTCGGCGATCAACCGCGTGAATTGCGCGATGCCTTCAATGCGCTGGCCGTTCAATTCGAGGATCACGTCGTCGGGCTTGAGCCCGGCTTTGGCCGCCGGGCTGTTATTGGCGATGTACTTGATTTCAGCACCGCGCTCTTCGGCGAGTTTCAATTCTTTTGCACGCTCGGGCGTGACTTCGGCAACGCCCACGCCCAGGTAACTGCCCGGCATGCGGACTATATTGGTGACGGAGCGCGATTGAGCGCTGGCGGAAATGGCAAGCAGGAATAAAAGGATCGGCTTCATATTAAAAAACTCCTTCGGACGCGTTCATCTGCTGGAGAGCTTTCTGAAGGCGGATGCGGACGTAGTTGTTGTCTTCGCGATGCACCTGATTTTGTAAGACACCCACCATGGAGCCATCGCGAACCAGAAGGTCGATCACCTCCATGCGCACGTTGGGGTTCGAATCGTTCAGCAGCACGGTGCTGAGCGCGTTTCGGACGTTGCCGTCGGCGGCGAACTGCTTCAGGCCTTCAAGCGCCTTCAGGCGAACGCTGGGGCTGGGGTCATGCTGCACAGCATCGAGCAGCGCCGTGCGAATTTCAGACGAATGCGCCATTCTCTTCAGCGCATCCACGCACTCCACTTGAACGCCGGGGTTCGATTCGTCGCGAGCCGCGGTCAGCACCAGACGGCGCACGTTCGCATCGTTGAGACCGCCGGAGATGACACGGCGCTGCACGTCGTCGACTGCGATGGTCAGGCGTCCGAAGGCATCGGGTTCCACGGAGCGCACCAGCGACGTCATTGAGGGCTGCGAGAGCCCTGGCCCGTTCACCTTGGCGGCGAACCAGCCGATGGAGACCAAAGCAAGCGCGGCTATGGGGACGCGGAAATCGATGCTGCCGCGCAGCCGGTCCCAATGCCACCATTTCACTTTCGGGGCGGGCCGCTCCCATTCGATGACACGTTGGGCCAACAGGTGGCGGCACTCGGAGAGCAGGCCCAGCGAGGGTTCCAGTTCCGCTTCGTCAAGAGTCGCAGCGAACTTACGGTAGTCTTCCACTTCCTTTTGACATGGGGCGCACTCGGCGCAATGGGCTTCCACTTCTTCCTCCTGTTCGGGCGGCAATTCGCCGTAGTAATAAAACGGCATCGCGTTCCTGATTTGTCCGCACGTCATGCCAAATCCCCCAATACGTTGCGCATCTTTTGCGTGGCGCGGAAGAGACAGTTCTTGGCCGCCTCCTCGCTGGTGCCCAACACTTCACCGATGCCGCGCAGGCGGAGCCCCTGAAAGTGCCGCAATTCAAACACCACCCGTTCGCGCGGCGTCAAATTTTCGAGAGCCGCGTTAATTCGGCCACCCACCTGGCGGCTGTATAGAGTGCGCTCCGGGTCGGCATGGGCGGCGGCTTCTTCGAGGCGCTCCATGCGATCGACAGGCCCGTCCGCCGTATCGAGCACGGAAGACTCTTCGCGCCGTACTTTGCGTTTGCGCAGATGATCGAGGCAGATGTTGGTGACGATGCGGTAGAGCCAAGTGTGGAATGAGCAATCGAAGCGGAAGGTGTGCAGGTTGCGGTAGACGCGCAGGAAGGCTTCCTGGTAGACGTCGCGCGCATCTTCCGGGGAGCGGAGCACGTTGAGCGCGATGCGCAGGACGCTTTGGTCATAGGTGCGGACCAGGCGTTCGAAGGCTTCGGGGTCGCCCGATTGCGCGGCACGGATGATTTCTGTTTCTGGGGACGCGGCGCGTTCGGGGAGTGCGGCGATTGTGAGGATTCCGGTCATCCGTGTTGGTGTAGACGAGAGGGTGGGGAAAATGTCACGCAGAGGCGCGGAGAAAGGCGTGAGGGTCATGGAGCGAACGGGATGCGGAGATAGTTGGTGGCTCCATTTTTGACGGTGACTTGTTGGGATTTTCTGGTACCGTCGCGTTCTACCGCTATGTTGTATCGGCCGGGTTGGAGGGAGATTTGGGCGGGGGTTAGTTCGGCCAGCATTTTATCGTCGAGGAAGATGTTGGCTCCGGGCGGGATGGTGCTGA
>JBBROT010000309.1:0-4761 GCA_038229155.1 Bryobacterales bacterium
ATTGATGGTGTAAACGCCTCGCAGGAGATTCACGGAAAAGAGGAGCGATGGCGGCATGGACGCCCATCGAAAACGAACCCCCGGGCCCATCTCGACGAAATTGGCCCAGGACTGGCGCTTCGAATCCATTGTGAAGTTGCTGTTCCAGAGGATCTGAGTCTGAAGGTCGCCGAACGCGGGCGTAAAGCCGAAGCGATTTTGAGAGTACGCCAGAATATCGTCGCCAAAGCGGCTGACGAACACGGCATCGGCATTGGATTCGAAGAAGAAGCCGGCCTTTTCGGACGAGATGCCGCGACCGCGCGAGCGGGACCACGAAACGCCGCCCCTGTAGTCCGGCAGCATGTGGTGATTCACGTAGCTGATGGCGGATCCCGCTTCGCCCCATGCCATGGCCCCATGCCAGGCTCGCGTCGACGCTCCGAGACCGAGAATAAACGAGCTTTCGGAAAGGTATTGAGGAAGCGTTCCGCCGATGGTCTGCCGCGTATCTCCCACAAAGCGCATCGATACATAGGGGCGGATAGGCAAGCTCCCGATGCGCAGCTCGGTTTTCACCTGCCCGTAAGAGAACACATCCTTCCATCTCGAAGAATAGAAAGGGAAAACCCATACCGTGGTGCGGAAGCGCGCGAGACCGGGGCGAAGCGCTTCGTAGGCCTTCGCGGCGGGATCGGAGATCGCCGGATCGGGACTCTTCCGCGCCAGAGCGAACCAGCGAATTGCGGTTTGATCGTCACGCAGCATGTTGTATGCCCAGCCGAGCTTCAGGATCAGCGAGAAATCGACTGGATCGGCTTCATGGGCAATCTGCAGATATTTGAGAGCGTCTTTCAGATAGCCGGCTTTCAGACTGCGCTCCGCCATGAGGCGGGCTTCGCTTGACGCCGGTCCTTCTACCTCTGGCTTCTTCTGAAGTTGCAGTGGCAGGTGCAGGGCGGAGCGAACACGATTCGCGAGTTCATCGTCAGTCCCCTGAAGCACGCGTTGCAGAAGCGGCATGGCGCTCGCTTTATCGTTGCGGGCAAGGTAAAGGAAACCTAGCTGAGCTGCCGATAGAAGATCGCCGGGAGTTGTATCGGTGATGGCGCGAAATTCCTGCTCCGCCTCCGCGGGCCGCGCCTCACCTTTTTCGGACATGCGCATCAGCAAATAAGCTAGCTCTCGATGGAGTTCCGCGTTCTTCGGATCGAGATCGAGGGCCCGCCGGAACTCATAGACAAAGGGGTAACGCGTAGGGAGAAGTTCGCGCGCCATTTCGGCGGCTCGCGGTTCACCCCCGCGGGAGGCGGCCAGCAGCGCCGCGTTGGCTTCTTCCAGTTGATTCAGGTTCTTGCGGACGCGGCCGAGATCGAGAAGGACGGATTTGCGCTCCGGCAGCAATCGCCAGGCTTTAAGATAGTGTTCCGCGGCCAACTCCAGTTCATCGCGCTGTTCCGCGAGTGCGGCGAGCTCCTGGTGCGCGCTGAAGCTTTCGCCGCTGAGCTGCAGGGCTTTGCTCCAGCGATCGATGCCCGCTTTCAGGGGAGCGTCGATGTTTTCGAAAGCCTGTTCGGCTGTCGCGCGCGACGCGGGGTCCCCGGCTTTGCGGATGCGATCGAAGATGCGCCGGGCGGTAGCTTTGAAGGTGACCTGTTCTTCCTGGCTTTCAAAACAGAGGAACGCGTATTCGAGCGAAACATGGAAATCCGCCGGATTGAGACGCATAGCCTCGCCAAACTGTTCGCGGGCGGCGGCGGTCTCCCCGATCTTAAGGTAGGTATAAGCCAGATCTTTTCGGATACTGGCGCGGTTCGGGGCCGCGCGCACCGCTTCGAGGAATGAGGCTATGGCAAGATCGTAATCCTTGATGCGCAAAGCGTCGTAACCTTTGGCTAAGGGGGCATACTCGGGGATCGGGGCGCCGGCGGGGTCCTGAGACCAGGCAACTACGGCGAACAGGAGAATCGAGAGCAGCTTCATTCGGAGGTTCAGACAGGCTAAGACAAATAGTGCCCGCGCGCCGGATTCTTCGCAGGGGAAAATGGAACACATGAGTGCTAGCTGGCAGGCCCATCTGAAGATCGCGCGCGTGGACCACTGGGTCAAGAACGTATTCGTCCTTCCAGGCATCGTGGTAGCGCTCTCAATCGATAGAGGTAGATTCAACGCGCTCGATCCGGTCAAGCTCATCGTCGGCTTGTTTGCCATCTGCCTGATCACTTCGAGCAATTACGTCATTAACGAGATTCTCGACGCTCCGTTCGATCTCAAACACCCGGTCAAACACAGCCGCCCCGTTCCGTCCGGCCTGGTGAACATACCTCTCGCCTATGTCGAATGGATCGGGCTGATGCTCGCCGGTCTGGCGCTCAGCTTTACCATCTCGTTCGCGTTTGCCGCGACCATGCTGATCCTGTGGGTCATGGCGTGCATTTACAACATTCCACCCAGCCGGAGCAAGGACCTGCCTTATCTCGACGTGCTTTCGGAATCGGTGAACAATCCGCTGCGGATGATGGCGGGCTGGTACCTTACGGGCACGCAAGCTCTGCCGCCTGCCTCGCTGCTAATCAGCTATTGGATGGTGGGCTGCTATTTCATGGCCCTCAAGCGTTTCGCGGAATACCGCGACATCGGGGACTCCATACGTAGCGCCGCGTATCGCAAGTCTTTCGCGTACTATACGGAGCAGCGGCTTCTGGTGTCCATCATGTTTTACGCGGCGCACGCGATGCTGTTCTTCGGGGCGTTCATCGCGCGCTACCGGCTGGAACTGATTCTGGCCTTTCCACTCGTAGCACTGGTGATGGCGCAATACCTGACACTCTCATTCAAAGCGGACAGCGCCGTACAGCGGCCGGAAGGGCTCTACCGTGAGGCGGGCTTAATGGCCGCCGTGCTGTGCTGCACCGTGGTGATGTGTATCCTGCTGTTTGTCGATGTGCCCATCCTGCACCAAATTTTCGTGCCGACCGTGTCCCTCGGATGATGGTTACTCGGATGATTGTTACTCGGGGAGGCTCGCGTTCTGCCAGACGGCTTTACCGATGAAAAAGGGTCCCATCGCTTCGATGTAGCGGGACGTCTGGGTGGTTTTGCGCATGGCCTGCACGCAGGCGGATAAAGGATATAGATCGGCGCCGATCAGACCAATAACGAAATCGTTGTCGTTCTTGTCCAATCCAAATGAGGCGAGGCGGACATCCTGGGCGTAACCCGCCGTTCCGAACGAATGGCCGATGGCGCCATGCTCGCGCAGGATGGGCGCCTGTTCTTCGGGCGCAAGAGCGGAAAATTCTCCTTTGCGGCGAAGCGGGTACCACACGGCCCAAGGCGATTGGCGATTGCAAACGGTGCGCCGGGGCTTATGGAGAAGCCAATCCTCCAGGTTAGGCTCATGCCCCAGCGCGTACGTTCTCCCAAGCATGGAGTATTCAAGCTTCGGCGTGAGCGACGCGAAGGGCATTCTGCGCAAGAGCGGGCGAACTCTAGCGAGGAAGGTATCGGGGTCGTCGCTCCAGGTGAGCAGCGCCACGCCGCGGGGATCGTTTACGTCTTCGTACAGAACGCTTTCGATACCGGATTCATGCAGCGCGCGGGCCAGCGTTTCGCTGTCGTTGGAATTGCCGAATGCAAGCAGTTGCATGAAGAGACGCTTGGTGGAAACCTGCTGTTCGCCGCCCTTGACTCCGCCCTTTTCGCGCAAATCCAACTCATTCATGTCTTCATCGTGGCACAGGTGGAGCCGCCCGAATGAGCAAGCGGCTGTTCGGAACCGCCACCCGTTGAACTGGATGATTATTTACCGGGGCAACATTCCATCACCCCTCAACCGGCGGATCAGGCCGTGGTCGCGGAAGTAGCCATAAGCGCATTCCATCTGGCGAAATCCGCTTAACGCCACGCGCCCCGCGTGCCACGGTGCGGCGTGAATCAAGTTCCACGGAAATTGCGGCTCGCGCTTCGCAATGTTCATGAGATTTGGGCGCAATCGGAGAAACCGGGGGTTTCGTGCCGAACGAAGCTTTTCGCCTCCTCGCACGTCGGCGGCGCCAGCGGTGCGGCATCGGATCGTTCTCCGCGTCATTGAAGAAGGGGAGCGATTTTAGAAAGTGAATTCTGTTCTTATAGTCGGTCTGAGCATACTTGTGCTTAATTGTAATAGCCAAGACTTGATCTTGCACGTTTGGCATATCCGGTAGACTCGCGACTTTCAGATTGCGCCATATCCGCCACTCTCCGGTAACGGGACTTCACAGGCGGAAGCTTTCTAAGGCTTGATGAACGGTCCAACTTCCGGTTTGCCCGTCATCCAGCAGCTATCCGGACGGGCACATCGACGACCTGGCTGCACAGGAGGGCGATGTACTCGCGGATGCCTTCGGGACCGAGTTGGTTTGTCGAACGGTGGAAATATTGCGCCAACTACACGCCGATGTCGTCAGAGCATGGCTGCGAGCGCCTGTCGCATGATCAGCCGATCGTCTTTTCCCGACCGTGAACTATTGGATTGACTTCGCGCGGCACGTCCTGGCAGAACGCGGAGCAATGTGCCCAGAAGAGCGCCGTGGCGGACTCTCTGGCGCAGGCGGCAGATCGTTGGTGAAAGGTGAAGCGCCTATTCCGCGCACACGGATTCAGGCCACTCGACTTTTGCCTGCCGGTTAAACTCGCGAGAACCACTGCGGTCAAGCCAGGAACGCGATGCTGGACGGTGTACCGATGGGGGTGTAGTCTCCGGTGAAGATTAATTCGCCGGTCTTGCGGTTGATCTGGAAC
>JBBROT010000310.1:0-4751 GCA_038229155.1 Bryobacterales bacterium
CCTCAAGATAGAAGTTGCCATGCCCCACGCCCGCGTTGCCCGTAATGCCCCGCGACGCGCTGCCCGTCGATTTCATCCCCAACTTGCGCGCGGAATAACTGTTCAACAAAAAGCTCTTCAACACGCCGCGCTCAATCACCAGCGTCCGTCTCGTCGGAATGCCCTCGTCATCGAAAGGAGACGTTCCGAACAAGCCCGGAATTGTCCCATCGTCAACTACCGTGATGTTTTCGGAAGCCACCCGCTCACCCAGCTTCGTCGCCAGAAACGATGATTGGCGATACACCGAACGGCCCTCCACCGCCTCGAAAATGTTCCCCAGAATCGCGCGTGCCGTACGAGGCTCGAAAATCACGGGCACCCGCTGAGTCTCCACTTTCACCGATCCCAAACGGCGCAATGTCCGTTCCGCCGCCCGCCGCCCAATGCTCTCCGGCTCCTCCAACTGCGCAAATGCGCGCGAACTGTGGAACCAGTAATCGCGTTCCATCTTGTCGTTCACTTTCGCCACTGGAACCACGCTCATGGAACAACTGCTGGACCGGTATTCCCCGGTGAATCCACGCGAATTCGCGAACACGCGGTGGCCCAAACGCGAATCGAATCCCGCGCCTTCGGAATTGGTAATGCGCGGATCGTAATCCAAAGCGGCCTTCTCTGCCCGCTTCGCCATATCGATCCGCCGCGCTGTCTCCAGCGTCTCCACATCGGAAGAATAAATCTTCAGATCGCCCGCAATCGAGCCGAATTCGCTCTCCTCCGCCAATCCCGCGAACGGATCTTCCGTCGTGATCTCAGCCAGTTCGATCGCCGCCGCCACCATCCGCTCGATGCCGTCAGGCGTCAGGTCAGAGGTGTACGAAGCGCCGGTGTGTTTCCCCCGCAACACGCGAACGCCCGCCCCGCGCGACCCGGCCTCTTTCAAAGTCTCCAGCTCACCCAGGCGCACCTGCGCCGAAAATTCCTCCCCTTCGGAGATGGTGCATTCGGCATCGGTCGCGCCCGCCGCCAGGGCCTGCCGGATCACATCGCGCGCCAGATCGATCAAGCCGCGGCTCCCGTGCCGCCCACGGTCATGCGGTCAATCCTTACGGTCGGGATGCCGACACCCACAGGCACGCTCTGCCCCTCTTTGCCGCATACGCCCACGCCTTCATCCAGCTTCAAATCGTTCCCCACCATGCTGACGTACTTCATCGCTTCGGGCCCATTGCCAATGAGCGTTGCGTTCTTCACCGGCCGCGTTAGCTTGCCGTTTTCAATCAAATAACTCTCTGAGGCGGAGAACACAAAATTGCCGCTTGTGATATCCACCTGACCGCCGCCGAAGTTCGCGCAGTAGAGCCCCTTCGTCACCCCGCGAATGATCTCTTCCGGATCGCTCTCGCCCGCCATCATGAACGTGTTCGTCATGCGCGGCATCGGGATGTGTTCATAGCTTTCGCGCCGCCCATTGCCCGTCGGCGCATTCCCGGTCACGCGGCTCGAAAGCTGGTCCTGCAAATATCCCCGCAGGATGCCTTTCTCAATCAGCACATTGCGTTGCGTCTGATTGCCCTCGTCATCCACGTTCAGCGATCCGCGCCGGTTCGCAATCGTCCCGTCATCCACCACCGTGCACAGCGGGCTTGCCACCTGCTGCCCAATGCGGCCGCTGAATGCCGAAGTGCCTTTCCGGTTGAAATCCGCCTCCAACCCATGCCCCACGGCTTCATGCAGCAGCACGCCCGGCCAGCCCGGTCCCAGCACCACAACCGATTCGCCCGCAGGCGCATCCACCGCGCCCAACTGCACAATCGCCATCCGCGCCGCCTCACTGGCGAAGTGTTCCGGACTCTTCTCATGCAGGAAGAAATCCAGCTCCACGCGCCCGCCGCCGCCCGCATGGCCGTTCTGCGGCGCGCCGCCATTCTCCCGCGCCAGTGCGCTCACGCTCAAACGCGCCATCGGCTGCCGGTCGAAATTCAAAATGCCATCGCTGTTCGCCACCAGCACATGCCGCAAGCTGTCGGCATAAGTTGCCTGCACCTGAAAAATGCGCGCATCGTAAGCCCGCGCGGCCTTTTCAGCGCGCTTCACCAAGTCCACGCGCTCCACAAAGCCCATCTCATTCGGCGCGGTCAGCACCGGGTACAGATTGCGCTTCCTGCCTTCATGCAACGGCTGCTTATCCACCTTCGCCGGGCCCGACGCAATAAACGCCGCCACCTTCGCCGCTTTGCGAATTTTTTCGGGGCTCAGGTCATCGCTATACGCGTACCCTGTCCGCTCGCCCGAAATCACACGAACCCCCACCCCCAGCGACACCCCTTGTGTCGCGGTCTTCACGATCGATTCATCGATAGCGATCATGCTAGTCGCCAGATATTCGAAATAAATATCCGCGTAGTCTCCGCCCTGCGATAAAGCCAGCGACAGGTACGCCTCCAGGTCCCCTTGCGAGAGCCCGAATTTAGACGCGAAAAACGAGTCCGAGAATGTCATCCACCTTTAAGGTTAACAAACGCATATCTGCCGCCAGCCCATTTCGGATCTTCGGGTTGACTGATTTTAATAACCGCTTCACCCCATATTAAGAATGAAAAACGTATTCTTAGGTGAAGGCGAAACGAAAGCGCCTTAACAAGGAGAATCACAAAAATGAAAAACGTAATGTCTGCCGCTCTCGGCCTTTCACTCGTTCTCGGTTCCGCATTCGCCGCCCAGGATCCGGCCCCGGCCAAGACGGAAACCCACTCGGCCACCATGGAATCCACCAAAACCGTCGAAACCGGCAAGGTGAAAAAGAATCACCCGAAGAAGGTGAAGTCGGAGTCCAAGACCTCGACCAGCAGCAGCAGCTCCACCACCACCACTCCTCCGCCCACGAAGTAGTTCGTCGCGGAAAACTCGGTTCAACCGGGAGCACGCTGCCCTTATTGGGTAGCGTGCTTTTTTTGTTTGCTGATATCCTGATCGGGTGAAAAATGGCTCGGCTCATGTTGACTTCAGACGAACTGCTTTCCATTAAGAGTTATCTGTATGACAACAAGGACAAGCTTTCGCAAGCCTCCGAACTGATGCGCCAGACCGCCCTTCGCTTCAAAACGCAGCGGCCCCAGGGAATCCGCGCGGTCTTTTCACGCGAACCTCCTATCAAAACACTCGAAAGCATTGTTGCCAAAATCGAATTGTGCCGCCGCGATAAATCCCCAATTCGGCATCGCGAATATGAACGATCTAGTGGCACTCACAGTATTGTGCCCTTACGAAACCGATGTCGCCGATTTTGTCCGCTGGATGAAGGGAGTATTCGAAATCAGAAATTCTGATGACCATGCGGCGCGAAACACCGATCAGGGGCATCGAGCCCTCCACTATGTGGTGAGCCTGCAGAGCACTCCGGCAACATTTCACTTGGCTGGCGTTCGTTGTGAGTTGCAAGTCAAAACAATCTTGCAGGAAGCCTTCGACGCCAAAGCCCACGATCTTGCTTATAAACCGGGGAAGCTGAAGGTGGGCGCTGAAATGCGCCGTCAGTTCGTGTTGCTCAGCACATTGCTCCAGTCCATAGACGGCCAGACTGAATTTTTAAAGGACCTGCTGTTAAGCGGTAAGAAGGCGGTTCACCTCAGAAGGGAGTTGGCTCTGGAGTAAACGGCAGCAAGCCCTCGGTCAACCGGGCCCCGCGGGGTACCCTCCGAGGGTTTTGCTTTTGAAGACATGCTTACTTTGGTGAAGCTCTGGAGCGGAGGCTTTGAATACAGGAAACGCGAAATTGGCCGGGCCGCTTTCGCCCGGCCTACCGAATGGGTTGTAGGCCGGAGGCCGGCGAAGATGTCGGAATGACAGACAGAGCCGCTTTCCGGGTTGGTCAAATGAAAGTTCTTCATCCACTGACTCTTCGCGCGCGGGGCAGCGGGCTTTCGCTTGGCTTGCGAATTTCTCCCCGCGGGAGTTGGCACTTTGGGCCGCGGCTGGCATTCGGTAACAGGCAGATAGTCCGCCCCGAAACGCACCGCCAGTAAACCGTCCAGCCGGACTTCAATGCGTACGGTGGCTCCGCGCAAACCCGCACGGATGGCGTTGCGGGCAATCCGATAAGTCCGGCTGTCGAACTGAATCGTGTAATCGCTGCTGACTTGCCTGATCTCGACATAGCTCAGCGACGCGGCCAGGGAGGAGGCAGTGAGACCCTATGGCGACGACGTGAAGATCCGGTGGGCAGGCATGCGCCTGGATGCCTTTCTACTGGTGAAAGAAGACCATCCGCCCTATTGGCATGCCACGGTGAAATGAGCTCATCGAGCCTTTAGGAAACTGGTTCGATACCCATATCAGCGCTCCGCCGCAAGGCCGCGCTAGAAAGAACCGGGTTCAATAACATCAGCCGTCGAACGGTCGGCGCGGTGCGTTAATAACCCGCTTAAAGGATGGCAAGCCCCACCATAATGAGCCCCAGCGTATAGCACAGGAACATGAGGGCAACCAGTGTCCGTGAGGTGTTCGTCGCTCCCTGAAACTCGCGCCAGATAAACACGCCCCAGATGGCCGCCACCAGAGTGGCACCCTGGCCGAGTGCATAGGAGACGGCGGGGCCGGCCACACCGGAGGCGATCACGTTCACGCTGAGAGCCAGCATCCAGATAGCCCCGCCGAGTATGCCCACCGCGTGCAGGCGGACGGACCCGTTGAAATATTGCCGGTAGGAAAGCCCGGCAAGGCGCAGGAAAACGGTGTTGATCAGAAAGTTGCTGAGGAAGAGCCCGCAG
>JBBROT010000311.1:0-4750 GCA_038229155.1 Bryobacterales bacterium
GGCCCGCATATGGAAAACTTCCGGGAGATTGCGGAGGAGTTTCGGGCGGCGGGCGCGATTCACGAAATTGAGAGCGCGGCGCAGTTGGGGCCGTTCGTGGATGAGTCCATGGGGGAGCGGGCCAGAGCCTGCGCGATGCGGAATGGCGGGGCCACGGAGCGGGCGGCGCGGCTGATTCGCGAATTGCACGATGAGGCGTTGCCGCGCCACGCGCGCCGTCTGCCGGTTCGGCTGGCGTTGAGGCCGCTGGCGAAAGCTTGGCAGTGGGGCGGGGAACGGAAGCGGGTTCGGGCGCTGGAGGGGCAAGTGAAGCTGGGGCTGCCGGTCATCAGCGTCGGCAACATTACCGTGGGCGGCACGGGGAAGACGCCGGCCGTGCTGCATTTGGCGCGCTGGCTTGGCGCGCAGGGCCACAAACCGGGGGTGCTGACGCGAGGCTATGGGCGCACTTCGCCGCATGGGGTGATGACCGTGCCGCGCGGGGGTGAGGCGTCGAAATCGAATACGGGCGATGAGGCGCAGATATTGCTGCGGTCCGGCGCGATTGCTCTGGGTGTGGGGGCCGACCGGGCAGCGGCGGGACGGGAACTGGAGCGGCAGGGTCTGGCGGACGTGCTCATTCTGGACGATGGCTTCCAGCATGTGCGGCTGGCGCGGGATTTCGACCTGGTGCTGATCGATGCACTGGCACCGTTCGGGGGCTTTGAGTTGATGCCGCTGGGGCGGTTGCGCGAACCGCTGACGGAGCTGAGGCGCGCTTCCGCTTTCCTGATCACGCGGGCCGATCAGGGCATGAATACCGCGGCAATCGAGGGACGCCTAAAGGAGTTGAATCCGGCGGCACCGGTCTTTCGTTCGCGCGTGGTGGCGGAAGAGTGGGTGTCGCTAGACGGCACCGAGCGATTTGCGCCGGGGAGCCTGCCGTACCGGCGTTTGCTGGCGTTTTGCGGGTTGGGGAATCCGCAATCGTTCTGGCGAACTCTAAAGGCGCTGGAAATTCATCCGATGGAGTGCCTGGAATATGGCGATCACCATTTGTACACGCCGCGCGAAGTGCGCCGTTTCGGGCAATTGGGCCGCACGTTGGGCGTGGAGGCGTTGCTCACCACCGAAAAAGACGCTATGAACCTGTGCGAGTTGACGGCGGAGGCGGTTCGGCCGATCCGGCTGTTTTGGCTGCGGATTGCCATCGAGATTGAGCGGGAGGCGGAGTTGTTCGCGCTCATCAGTGAAAAGCTGGGCTGGAAATGAGGCCGTGGCGGTCAGGCTTCTTAGCCGATTTTGCTGGCCAGGAAGGCGTCGAACTTGTCGATTGCGCCGGAGGCTTTTCCGCCGGTGGGAATCTGCAGCAGGGTCCAGGAGAAGTTCAAGGGGAGGAGCACGGTGCGGCCGCGCGATTCCACCGTTTTTTCGAGGCGCGCGCTGGTAATGTGAGCCAGCGACCGGCGTACGCGCTCAAGCTGGTCATCGCGGCGCATCAGAACCAGGAAGGCGGGGCCGCTCCAGCGGAAGATCATGTCCGACGCTTCCAAACGTTCGGCCAGATGTTCGGTAAACAGGTTGATCATCTGATCGCCCACGGTGCGTCCGAAGCGGGTATTGAGCCCGTGCAGGTGGTCGATGACAAAAAGCGCACCAAAGACCGAGCCTATGCCATCGGAGGCGGCCGCGATGGCCAATTCGGCGCAGGGGCGGGACTTGAAACGTGTGGCGCTATCAAGCGGATCGGACGCAGCCGGCCGGGGCCCTTGCGCTTCGCGCAAATTGGCAGTCAAATCGTTCACTGCGGCTTCGGAGGTAAGTTGCTGGCGTAATTTTTCCTCCCGGATGCCGATCAGACACTCGGAGAGCTCTTCCTTCAATAGGCGGACGTCATCCACGCCCGAAGCTTTTTCGAGTTGGCGTTCAATGGCCTGCATGCGAGCCACATTGGTGCTTCCGGCGACGGAGAGGTTCGCGATTGCGCCGGTGAGCATGGCGGTGATTTTTTGCAACTCGACCGACTGGGCATTGTTGAAGGCGCTGGTGCGGCGGTTGTAATCCTGAAGCGATTTAAGCGCGGTGCCGGTATTGATCAGCAAATCGCCGGAATTGAGAGTTTCGGTTGTCAAGGCATCGCGGATGCCGGCCAGATCGGATTCAAAGCGGGAATAATCCGTCGGATCTCCCCGAACGGCATGGACCACGACGCCGTCTAATAAGAGAGAGATCATGCGGCTCTGGGCGGCCAGCAAATCATCCTGAGTTGTGTCGTCGCGGCTCCGGCAAAGTTTAAAATTGAGCACTCAATGGACTTATCGGCCTATTGCGGAACAAACTTTAGGCCAACTTTACAAAGGGTTTACGCAACTTCCTGTTACCTTTTGGTTTTTCAGCGCGCCATACTTGATGAAATGTGCAAGTTCCTTGTTTTTAGCGTGATCGCAGTGATTGCGGGTGCGGTGAGCGTGCCAGGTTTGGCCGTGGCTCAAGAGGCCGCAGCTCCGAAAGGGGCGGCAAAAGCGTCGCCATACAGCAGTTTGTTGGGCGAGGTGACGGTGATCGGCGCGGATGGCAAGCAGATTACGCTGAAGCCGGATACGGGCAGCGCTTCCGACGTGACGTTGGATGCGAAAACCCACTTCATGAAGGTGGCACCGGGCGAAAAAGATTTGAAAAAGGCCACCGATATTCAGTTTGCGGAGATCGGAGTGGGCGATCGGGTGCTGGCGCGCGTCAGGAAGATGGAGGACGGCTCTGTTTCGCCCGCCACCACCGTGGTGGTGATGACCAAAGCGGCGATTGCGCAACATCATGAACGGGGGCAAGCGGAATGGCAGACGCGGGGCGTGACGGGGACGGTGACCGTGGTGAACCCGGCGACGAATGAGATCACGCTGAAGACGCAGGGCGCGGACGGTAAACAGATTACGGTGGAACCTGCCGATAAGGTGAGTGTGCGGCGTTATGCTCCGAATTCGGTGAAGTTTAGCGATTCGATTGTCGGCTCGATTGCGGAAATTAAGGCGGGTGACACGATTCGCGTGTTGGGGAATAAGAACGAAGACGGCACGCGCGTGAAGCCGGAAGAGATTGTGTATGGCAGTTTTACGCGGCAGGCGGGGACGATTCTTGCTATCGATGCGGCGGCGGGGACCGTCAAAATGACGGACTTGGCGACGAAGAAGCCCGTGACCGTGAAAGTGGATGAAGCTACGTCGTTGAAGAGACTGCCGCCCATGATGGCGCAGATGATGATGGGCGGAGGCCGTCCGGGAATGGGCGGAGCAGCGGGAGGTCCTGGGGCTGGCGCTGGCATGGGAGCTGGCGGCGCTGGCATGGGAGCTGGGGCTGGTGCTTCTGGCACCCCTGGCGGGATGCGTCAGGCGCGTCCGGCCGGAGCGGAAGGCGCAGCGCCTGGATCTGATGCCGGGGCTGGTGCTGGAATGGGACCGGGCGGTTCAGGTGGACAGGGCGGAATTGGCGGTCGCCGCATGGATCCCAACAGGATGATGGAACGCATGCCCACGATTACCCTGGCGGAGCTGAAACCGGGCGACGCCATTATGGTTTCCAGTTCCGGCATGAAAGACGGCATGGTTGCCGCCATTTCCGTGGTGGCCGGAGTGGAGCCTTTGCTGACCGCACCGGGCAAGCCTGGCCAAGCCGCCGGTCCGAACACGTCGTGGAATTTTGAAATGTCCATCCCGCAATAGGGCGGGTAAGTACGCAGGCTAAACAATCTATGTCTCGATATCTGAAGTGTCTCTATACGTTTCTCTTTGCGCTGGGTCTCGCCGCGCTTCCCGTCGGCGCGCAAACGTCCGGTGTCATCAAGGGCCAGGTGACGGATGTTTCCGGCTCGGCCATCCCGGGCGCGAATGCGACAGTGACCGGCAAAGGCTTCACGAAAGTTTTTTCCACCGATGAGACCGGCAGCTTTACCGCCCCGGCGCTCGCTCCGGGGGCGTATACGGTCCAGATTGGTAAGTTCGGCTTTGCAAATTATGCATCGAAGGCTATTTCCGTGGCGGCTGGCAAGACGCAATCGCTGCAGTTTCCGCTGGAATTGCAGGCTTCGAAGCAGGAAGTGACCGTTACCTCCGACGCTGTGGGAACGGTGAGTACGGACCCTGTTTCGAACGCAGGACAACTGGTGCTGAAAGGTTCCGATCTGGAAGCGCTGCCGGACGATCCGGACGATCTTGCGGCGGACTTGCAGGCTTTGGCTGGACCGAGCGCAGGCCCGAACGGCGGGCAGATTTATATCGACGGATTCACGGGCGGCAACCTGCCTCCAAAATCTTCCATTCGCGAAATTCGCATCAACCAGAATCCGTTCTCCGCCGAATATGACCGGCTGGGGTTCGGGCGCATTGAAATTTTGACCAAGCCGGGCACCGACAAGCTGCGCGGCTCGGTGCAGTTCAACGATAGCGATTCGGTGTTTAATTCACGCAATCCTTATCTGGTTTCGTCCGCGCAGCCGACCGCGCTTTCAAGCGGACTGAACCCAGGGACGCAGGTGAATAACGATCTATCGCCGGTGTTCTCGTCGCGGATTTATGAGGGCAATGTGGGCGGGTCGCTCGGGAAGAAAGCTTCTTTTTTTGTGGATGTACAGCGGCGGAATATTCAGGACAACGCGATCATCAATGCTTCGCGAATCAGTGACAATTTCGTGCAGTACCAATACAGTACCGCCGTTTCGACTCCGAACAACCGGACCGAGTTCGGCCCGCGCATCGATTACCAGATCAACGCGAACAAC
>JBBROT010000312.1:0-4679 GCA_038229155.1 Bryobacterales bacterium
ACACCGCCTGTGACGAAGATGTATTTAGCCATTCTTTGTATGTGCCGCACCTATGTATTCAAGACTTCTCTCAAACAATTCCGAGACGCGTATCAGGTCTTCCGGAGTATCCACCCCTAACGATTCATATTCCGTTGGAACCACGCGAATTTTGTAGCCGTTTTCAAGCGCGCGCAGTTGCTCCAGGCGCTCCGCCGTTTCTAGCGGCCCCACCGGCAATTCGGAATACCCCAGTAAAAATGCCCGCCGGTAAACATAAAGCCCGACATGTTTATAGCAATCCACCGCCTCGCCACCGCGCGGATATGGCATCGTGGAGCGGGAAAAATAGAGCGCGTTTTGAAAGCGATCCGTCACCACTTTCACCACATTCGGATCGCTCAATTCGCGCGGATCTTCAATCTTTTTCTTAAGCGTGCCCATCATGATGGCGGGCTCATGCACCAGCGGCAGCACGGCCGCATCGATTGCTTCGGGATCGATCAGCGGTTCATCGCCCTGGATATTCACAATGAGTTCGGCCTCATCTTGAGAAGCCACTTCGGCGCATCGGTCGGTCCCGGAAAGATGCCCGCTGTGGGTCATGCGCACATCCGCCCCGAAACTGCGGGCTTCTTTATGAATCCGGTCGTCGTCCGTCGCGATGACCGTGTGGGTCAGGTAGCGCGAAAGCAGACAGCGCTCCCACACATGCTGAATCATGCTTTTCGATTGGAGACGGGCCAGCGCTTTACCGGGGAAACGAGAGCTTGCGTACCGGGCGGGGATTACGCCCAGTATTTTGCGGGGCACAAACGAATTTAGCATAAAACCCATGTGCTAGACTTCGGTCAAGAAGGGTTTATCCAGCCCAATGTTTGCCCGCCCTCGGCTCACTCTTTCGTTTCTATTAATTGGTGCGCTGCTTTCGTTGCCCGTTGCGGCGCGGCCGGCTGATTCGGGTGAAGATTCGCAGCAAAAAGTCAGCATCGAACCGCGCGCCAAGCCCACTCCCGTTGTTCCCGCCGCTCCCCGCTCCAACATCCGCATCGATACGACGGTAGTGCAGATACCCGTTACCGTGACGGACCCCCTGAACCGTTTTGTCACCGGCCTTGAAAAAGAGCACTTCCGCATCTTCGAAGACAAAGTGGAACAGAAGCTGCAGTATTTTGCCAGCGAGGATGCGCCAATTTCCGTCGGTCTAATTTTCGATACGTCCGGTTCCATGGGAAGCAAATTGGATAAGAGCCGCCAGGCGGTGGCCCAGTTCTTCCGGACCACGAACCCGCAGGATGAGTTTTTCCTGGTGGAGTTCAATGACCGGCCGCAGTTAGTTGTCCCCTTCACCACCAGCCTGGAAGAGGTGCAAAACCGTCTCACCTTCACTCATTCGAAGGGCAGGACGGCCCTGCTGGACGCGGTTTACCTGGGGCTGCACACCATGAAAAAAGGTCACAATGCGCGCAAAGCCCTGCTGATTATCAGCGACGGCGGCGATAACAGCAGCCGGTACACCGAAAGCGAAATCAAGAGTCTGGTGCGCGAGGCGGATGTGCAGATTTATGCCATCGGTATTTATGAATCGATGTCGGGGCGCGGACGCACAGCCGAAGAAATGGCCGGCCCCGGGTTGCTGACCGAAATTTCAGAGCAGACCGGCGGCCGTGCTTTCGCCGTGGACAACCTGAACGAGTTACCCGATGTGGCCGCAAAGATCGGTATCGAATTACGCAACCAATATCTGCTTGGCTATACGCCCACCAATGTGGAACGCAACGGAAAATATCGAAAGGTACAGGTAAAACTGGTGCAGCCGCGCGGGCTACCGCCGCTCAAGGCATTCTGGCGGCTCGGCTATTACGCTCCCACTCAATAAACATGCGAACCCTTATTTGTTTCGCGCTCGCGGTCACCTTCGCGGCTGCGCAAACTCCCCAAAAGCCCAATGACGGGCCCGCCATCTTTTCGAGCGACACCCATCTGGTGGTTCTGCACGCCACGGTCTTCGATAAGAGCAGCCATCTGGTAACCAACCTGCCGCAGAGCGCGTTCGAAGTTTTCGAAAACGGCAAGCTGCAGCAGATCAAAGTGTTCAAACAAGAAGACGTTCCCGTATCGCTCGGTTTGATCATCGATAACAGCGGCAGCATGCGCGACAAGCGTCAAAAAGTGGAATCCGCCGCACTGGCCCTGGTGAAAGATTCGAACCCCGACGACGAAGTTTTCATTGTGAACTTCAACGATGAGGCTTACCTGGATCAAGATTTCACCAGCGACATCAAGCAGATGCAGCTGGGCTTGACAAAAATCGATTCGCGCGGCGGCACGGCCATGCGCGATGCCATCCGGATGTCCATCGATCACCTGCGGGAAAAGGGCAAGAAAGATAAGAAAGTGCTTCTTGTGGTGACCGACGGCAATGACAATGCCAGCATCGTCAGCCTGGAAAATTTGGTGCAGGCGTCGCAGCAGGCCGATAGCGAGACGGCCATCTACTGCATCGGTCTGTTGAGCGAAGAGGAACGACGGGAGGCCAATCGGGCTAAGCGCGCTTTGACCAGTCTGGCGGAAGCGACAGGCGGCCTGGCGTTTTTCCCGAAGGATGCCTCAGAGGTGGACCGTATCGCTCATCAGGTGGCGCGCGATCTTCGCAGCCAATATACCATTGGCTATTCGTCGTCCAGCACCGATATGGATGGCTCATTCCGCACGGTGAAGGTGGTTGCGAACGGACCCAATCACCCCATGGTTCGGACGCGCAGCGGTTACTATGCCGCTAAATCCGAATCCGGCGGCAAAGCTTCAAAATAGCCCTTGAGCATACTGCGGGTACTGTGGAGATTGACGCGCGGCTACCGGCTTACGCCGTGGCGCAGCCCGTATCTGCTGTGGCGGATTGAGACCTATTCCGGCCTTCATGCCGAACAAATCACGCCTTCTGTTTTCTGGAAATACAGTTACCGGAACAGGAAGGAATTGCTGAGGTATCTACGCTGGGCGGCGCACACCCGATGAGCTTTAGAACAAGAGCGCAATCGCCGCGAGTGACATAACCGCCGCGCAGAGAGCTCCCACGTATTTCAGAAGAGGCGGATTCACGTGTTCGCCCATAACAGTTGGGTCGCTGGTCAACAGCACTACTAAGATCACAAGCGGCGGAGCCAACACACCGTTCACCACCGCTGACCAGAACAGCATCTTCACGGCATTCAGGCCCGCGTAGTCCAGGGCAAGCCCGACCATCAGCGCGCCCGCGATTACCGAATAGAACCGGCGCGCCAGATGCGGCTTGCGGTCGAGCGATGGCCGTCCCCAATTGGCCGCTTCCGCGATGGCATACGCGCATGAGCCCGCAAGCACCGGAATGGCGAGCATGCCCGTGCCAATCAGGCCGAGCGTGAACAACAGGTACGCGAAATTCCCCGCCAGCGGCCGCAGTGCTTCCGCCGCCTGTTGCGCCGTTTCGATGTGGGTCACTCCCTGAGCGTGCAGCGTTGTGGCAGTGGTGAGAATGATAAAGAACATCACCAGGTTCGAAAAGAACATGCCGGTGAAGACGTCCACGCGGGCGCGGCGCAGTTCTTCCGCCGTCGCCCCCTGCCGCTTCGCCAGCGTGTTGCGGCCCAACGAACGTTCCTCTTCCACCTCCTGCGCCGATTGCCAGAAGAACAGGTACGGCGAAATAGTGGTGCCCAGAATGCCAACAAGAATCGAGATGTACGCCCGCGAAAATTCGATGCGCGGCAAGAGTGTCGCGCGCAGCACCTGTCCCCAATCCGGATGAGTGAAGAATGCGGTGATCACGTAGGCGAACAGCACCAGCGTCAGCCACTTGAACACGCGCGCCATCAGCTTGTACGAAGTCCAGAAGAGCATCGCGATAATTAAGCCGGCGAACAGGAAGCACCAGTAGCCGGCCGCGACGCCGGTCATCATCCGCATCACTTCGGCCATGCCGCCCAGGTCAGCCGCGATATTGAATACGTTCGCAACGACAAGCAACAGACAGGATGACCAGAGCACCCATCGCGGGTACCGCAGCCGTATAACGCCGGCCAAGCCACGCCCGGTGACCAGGCCCAAGCGTGCGCACATCAACTGCACCGCCGTCATGAGGGGAAAGGAAAACAGCGCCGTCCACAACCCCGCCAACCCCAATGTAGCTCCGGTGACGGAATAGGTAGAGATGCCGGAAGGGTCATCGTCAGCAGCACCGGTGATGAGGCCCGGGCCCAGATCGGCGAAGAAACTGCGCTTGGGATTCGCTTCTTCCGGCGGCGCGGCGGCTTTCAGCATGCGAACTTATTATGCACGCGCAACCGGGAATTCTACAATAAAGGTTGCCGCGTAAACTGATTCAAGTAAACCGACGGGATAATGTTGCCATCGTAGTCCACCCGGAAGGCGCGCGGCGCGGTGAAAATTTGGGCCACGGGCTTGCCGCCGCCGAAGCCATACCGCAATCTCACAAAGCGGCTTTACTCGATTTAGCGGATGGCGAACCGGTGATTCGCTATGGCGAAATCATCGGCCATGCCCGGGGCGCGATTGCCGCCGGAAGCTGGGTTCGGGAAGAGATGCTGGCCATGCCCGCCGCGCCGCCGCTGGAAAAACTTTCCTTGGCTACCGCTGTTCCGCCTCCGCTTCCGGCACTTGAGGGAATCACCTTTGAAGGCTATCCGAACCCGGACGGCACC
>JBBROT010000313.1:0-4679 GCA_038229155.1 Bryobacterales bacterium
ATGGACACAGCACTATCGGGGCCCAGCCAGAGGAAGACGCCGGGCGCGAGCAGCAGTTCTGCCCGGCCTTCTTTCGTCCGCAGCCGCGCTCCTTCTTCCAGCTCCGGGAACCTGCCCGCATCCTGCCGCAACTGGTTGCCATCGATCTCAACCGCGCCTTCGAAATATTGCAGCAGCCCGGCGCGAGCGGAAATGAGCGGCTGCGCCCGTGCCGATGTCAGGCCCATGAACAAGCAAGCGCAACAAACAATCCGCCCCGCGTACATTTGCTCTACTGTACTCGACGGGCGGGCGTTAAATGCATTTGAGCGGTGAACTGCCGGAAGGTCGCTCCGAAGGTTTCAGGCGGGAAGCGGCTTGCGAAGCCGCGGGGTCGGGCGGCATGGCGTGGTGGGAGGCGGCGTGTTTGCCACCGATGCGAAGGGAGTAGCTCGCCAGCCAAACCCAATCCGCGAAGGCGGCGTCTCCATGCCCGCCCACCATGCTGTCGGGAACGCTGACGGTTCTGTTGCGGTAGATGGCTTTGCCGATGGCGAAGGTCACCACTTGGCGGTTGCGCACATATTGAAAGCCAGGCTCTAGCGATACCGCATAGCCGGGCCGCCGGAAGCCCAGGCTCTTGCCGATGAGATCTTTCGCGGGCACGCCTTCATCGCGCGGGCCGAAGGTCACGGTCAAACCACGCACGCGGCTGACGGGGAACGCCACACCTGCTTCCAGCAAATATTGATCGCTGATGGAGTTGTACGCCGTCAGTGGATTCGCCGCCGCCGCCGTCGCGCTGCGCAGTACGTTGTTCGTATTCTGCGGCGTAGCGACATAGTTCCCGTTGAAATAAATTTGGGCACGGCGCACATTCTTGAAAGAGAGCCACTGGAAAACCAGTCCATAGCCGCCGGTGCCGGGCTGAATGGAATAATCCACCAGAAGTTTTTGCGGGTCTTTCCCGTTGAATGAATCCACGGTGTTGCGGACGTTGTCGCGGCCGCTAGGCGCGGTGATGCCCAAGCCGAACTGCACGTTCCCGCGCACGTTCTCCTTCGGGTTCCAGAGCCATCCTTGCGCTGTGAACGACATGTCGCCAATGCCTTGCGACGTAGTGGTGTAAGGCGAATTATGGCCGCGGCGGCTGGCCAGCAGCAGCGGCAGGTTGGCGGTGAAACTGAAGCGCGGGGTGGCCTGATAAGTCGCGCTGAAATTCTCCAGGTTGATCTTATTCATGATCTGCGTGCCTAGCGCGATGCGCTGCGTCTGTTCCACATCGCCCACAAAGTGGCGGAAGGAAAACTGATGACGATAGCCGATGCCCAGGTTCCACTCGCCGGGGTTCATGTAGCCGCCTTCGCTCTGCGGCCCGCCCACCTGCCCGTTCGAACGGGCCACGATACAACCTTGCGCCATGGCTCTTTCAGCGGGCGCGAGTAAACAGGCGAATGCGATCAGCAAGACCGGGTATCTCATCGGGATGGCAACCATCTTATGAATCCGAAGGCCCGAAGCCAATAACCGGAACATATTATTGGCCCAGGTGGTTCACCAGAGCCGCGGGCGCGGGCTGAGAGCGGTCACCCGTGATCCAGCGAAGGCGCGCATCGATTTCGCCATCCCTCATCTCGCCCAGCACCCGGGCAAAGATCACACCGTGCTCGTCCAGGAACGCTGTCCCCGGCACCGCTTCGCCCATGCCCAGCTTTGCCAAATCGTCACCGGTCGCGCCGGTCCACACGGGGAACTGGATGCCATAGGTTTCGATAAATTTCGGTATACCCTTGCGAGTGCTTTTCTCATCCAGTGAAACGGCCAGGAATGAAACGCCTTTATCGCGCCAGGCCTGCTCTGCTTTCACAAGCAACGGCATTTCCCGGCGGCACGGCACGCACCACGTAGCCCAGAAATTCACGACTGAAACCTTGCCGCGCAAATCGCGAAGGCGCACCCGGCCGCCGGTTGAATCGTTCAAGGATAAATCGGCGGGCACATCCTTCTTAGCCGCGCCCAGCAACGCGCAGAAGGCCATCAGCAATGCCAGACGTTTTATGCTGACCATGCTCTATCCCTTCGTCGTAATATGCCCAGATTATTGCTCACGCATGCGGTACCGCCAGATGATGGGCTTCGCATCCGTATCCTCAACTGGCCAATCCCCCGCGTCCTTGCCGCAACCTGCTGCTGGGCAGCCTTCTCTTCCGTTCATGCCGATGGTTCCGTGCAGAAGTATGATCGCGGACACCTGTTTCACTTCGATAGCTCGAGAGGCTTCCTGGGCACTTACGATTCTGGCTGGGACATGACTCCGGCTATCTTCGAACACGATGGCACCTGGTCTGTGAAGTTACCAACCCGATAGCGCCGGCACCGTGTTCGCAATAGCGAAGATGGCAACGCGTACGCTGTGGATCGGACCGGCAAGCCGGCGGGCCGCATCTTTTTGCGAGTGGCCATCGGTGCAGCGTATACGCCGATTGCGATTGGCGACAACTGCGTAATCTACGCGCAAAATGCCGGCACTCTGTTCGCGTTGGGAATCGGAACGCGCCAGCTTCCTAAGGTCAAGAGTGCCACTTAGACACACGCGTGAATTAAGGAGCGGTGATTTCGCTTTTCTTTCCGTTGCGCAGGATGGCCGCTTCGTAAGTCACCTTGCCGTTCTTGGTAAGAGCTTCCACCTTTTCGATTTTTGCGCCTTTGGCTTTCGCTTCCAGAGCGGAACGCGAGGCGGCGGGGATGGCCTCCAGGCTCACCTGCTCTTCTGTTTCCAGCAACGCTCCGCTGGCCGAAAAAATCAGGTCGCGTGTCAAACCGTTCTTCACCGTTTCCACTTCGTAAACAGTCTTGCCCTTCGACGTTTCCTTGATGACGTTCTTGATTTCCGCGCCGGCCGTGTTGGCGGGAAGAGCCTCGCGGACAGCAGCCGGCAGGTCGGCCTGTTTGATGGCTTTTTCCGCGCCCGATACCGCGCACACGGCAAGAAAGAGAGTCAGTGTAAAACGTGTGGACATGTGTCGCAGTCTATCGCATTACATACAATAGGGCCATGTTCGATGAACAGGAAGGCCCAATCGACAGCCTTGGTGCACTTGTATGTGGACGGGGCGTTCGACCGCCGGGAATTGGTGCGGCGCGTGGCCCGTATGTTGGGCGGCACCGCTGCCGCGCTCACCACGTTGAATGGCTACGAAGCATTCGGCCAAACCGCCACCGCCTGCCCCGCCGACGTGCGCGTGCCTGCCGATGCCGCGGACGTCACCGCTCGCGATGTGCAATACACGGGCGATGAGAGCACAATGTACGGCCACCTGGCATATCCCTCCGGCTTGAATGGCAAGCTTGCGCCGGGCGTTATTGTGGTGCACGAAAATCGCGGCCTGACGGATTACATCAAAGACGTCACCCGCCGTGTTGCGCGCGCCGGCTTCGTGGGTCTTGCGCCCGACTTGCTTTCGCGGCAGGGCGGCACACAGCAATTTACAGATGCCACCGCCTATAACCGCACTACGCTTCCGCAGCGGCTGGCCGATCTCTATTCCTCCCTCTCGTATATCAAGGCGCAGCCGAATATCGTTTACGATCGTATCGGTGCCGTGGGCTTCTGCGCCGGCGGCGGCAATGTGTGGCAGTTCGCGCTTGGCCTGGATGAGCTGAAAGCGGCTGTTCCGTTCTATGGAACGCCTTTGCCCGCCCTCGACAGAATCAAGGAAATCAAAGCGCCCGTGCTGGCGCTCTACGCCGAGCAGGACCGCAATCTGAGCATGCAGATGGGGCCCGTGATGCAGGCCATGCTGGCTCAACAAAAGACATTCGGCTTTGTGGTCTACCAGGGCGCGGGTCACGCTTTCCACAACGACACCGGCCCGGCCTACAACGCCGAAGTTGCCTGCGACGCCTGGGCGCGCGCGATGGGGTGGTTCAATAAGTATTTAAGGGCCCCTTCCGTCCCTGCCGCTTTGAATGACTAACAGTTCGTTACTTTGGCTGCGCGTGGCGGCCATGCTTTACGCCTTCGGGCTGGTACATGCCGCGCTATGGCTCACGCGGCAGCGCGATTCGCTGTTCCGCGTCTCATTCGGAGCGTTCGCCGTCGGCTGTCTATTCCACTTGGTATCCATCGCGGAACAGGGTCTGCGCCAGGGCCACTTTCCCGTTGACGATATATTCCAAACGCTTTCGCTGTGCGCGTTTCTGATTGCCGCCTCGTTCCTGTTCGTGTACTGGCGCTACCGCACGGCATCGCTCAGCGTTTTCATTTTTCCGCTGGTATTTGTTCTGGCCGTCGTGGCCGGCTTAAGCAGCAGTTTCCCCGGCTGGAGCAGTCCCACGGTTCGCAGCGCGGCCTTAATCGCGCACATCATCTTTATCTTGTTGGGGTATGCCGCGCTTCTATTTACGGCGGTTGCGGCGGTGGCGTACCTGTTCCAGGAGCAGCAGTTGAAAAACAAGAGCCCGCGCGGCCTGGCCCTGCGCCTGCCGCCCCTCGGAACGCTTGACGAGTTGGGCGCCGCCCCGCATGTGGGCCGTGTCGTCGGAAACACCCACTGACCCGGGCTGGTGAGTCGCGGGGGTCGGCTCGGGCGCGGCACCGAGCGCTCACTGGTTGCGGTCGGCCCCGGAGTGGGTGAGCGGTGATCATGGCCCGGGCTGCGCGAGGCACGACTTCGAGCTCCACGTCCTCCGTGATCACC
>JBBROT010000314.1:0-4674 GCA_038229155.1 Bryobacterales bacterium
ATCTCAATGTTGTCGAAATCGATAAAGACCGCAATCTTTAACTGCTTTTCCATTCTTAGCTATTCCTTTTGTGTCCCGGCCGTCCCTCGAATGAAATTCACAATTCCTTCAAGCGGCGCCCCAGGCTGAAATACTTCAGCTACACCTTGTTCTTTTAAAAGCTTCGCGTCCTCGTCGGGAATAATGCCCCCGACTATCACGCGCACATCCGTCATCTCCTTCTCACGAAGGAGTTCCATCAGCCTCGGCACAATCGCGTTATGCGCTCCCGAGAGTATCGAAAGCCCGATGACCTGAACATCCTCCTGCAAGGCGGCGTTCACAATCATCTCCGGTGTCTGACGCAAACCAGTATAAATGACTTCCATCCCCGCGTCCCGAAGGGCGCGCGCGATGATCTTCGCGCCGCGGTCATGTCCGTCCAGGCCAGGCTTTGCCACCAGGACACGAATCGGCGTCATGGAACCTTTATGTTAGCAGTGAATACGCCGCTGATCAGATCCTGTGCTTCAGCTTGAATACGACGCAAATGAGACTCATTCACAAAACTTTCCGCATAGATCTTGTAAACGTCCTCCGTGCCCGAAGGCCGCGCCGCGAACCAGCCGTTCGCCGTCTCCACCTTCAGCCCGCCCAATGCCGCTCCATTCCCCGGCGCGCAGGTCAGCGTCGCCGTGATGGGTTCACCAGCCAATTGCGTCGCCGTAAGCTGCTCCGGCGAGAGCTTGGCCAGCACCGCTTTCTGTGCCGCATTCGCCGGTGCATCGATGCGCTCATACACCGGCGCGCCGAACCGCTCCGTCAGCGTCCGATAGCTTTCCGCGGGATCGCGCCCGGTCACCGCCATCATCTCCGCGGCCAGCAGCCCCATGATCAGCCCGTCTTTATCGGTGCTCCATACACGCCCATCGCGCCGCAGGAACGACGCGCCCGCGCTCTCTTCTCCCCCGAAGCCCAGCGAGCCATCCAGCAGCCCCTCGACGAACCACTTGAAGCCCACCGGCACCTCCACCAGCTTGCGCCCCAGGCTCTTCGCCACCCGGTCGACCATGCTGCTGCTCACCAGGGTCTTACCGACTTCCGCATCTCGTCGCCATCCCGGCCGGTTCTGGAACAGGTACTCGATCGCCGTCGCCAGGTAGTGGTTCGGGTTCATCAGGCCCGCCGTCCGCGTCACGATGCCATGACGGTCATGGTCTGTGTCCGATGCCCACGCTACATCGAACCTGTCTTTCAGCCCGATCAACGAAGCCATGGCATACGGCGACGAGCAATCCATGCGGATCTTGCCATCCCAATCGACCGTCATGAACCGGAACGTCAGATCCACATTCGGGTTCACCACTTCCAGATCGAAGGCATGGTGCTCGGCTATGCGCGCCCAGTAATCCACGCCCGCGCCGCCCATCGGATCGACGCCCAGCTTCAGCTTCGCGCCGCGAATAGCCTCCATGTCGATCACCTGATCGAGGCTATTCACATACTCGCTCACATAGTCATGGCGGTGTGTAGTCGCGGCGCGCATCGCGGTCTCAAACGTCACTCGCTTCACTTCGCGCAAGCCGCCTTGAAGCAGCCGGTTGGCTTCATCCTCGATCCACTTCGTCGCCGTCGTATCGGCCGGCCCACCGTTCGGCGGGTTGTACTTGAAGCCGCCATCTTCGGGCGGGTTATGCGATGGCGTGATCACGATCCCATCGGCAACTCCGTCATGATTCAGAATCGCGCGGCTGATCGCGGGAGTCGGCGTATAGCCGCCGTCCTGATCGATCATCACGTCGATCCCATGAGCCGCCAGCACCTCGAGCGCGCTCGCGAAGGCGGGTTCCGAAAGCGCGTGCGTATCTTTCCCGATGAACAGCGGCCCCCGCGTTCCCTGCGAAGCCCGGTAGCGGCAGATGGCTTCCGTGATGGCCAGTATGTGGCCTTCGTTGAACGTGGTGTTGAAGCTGCTGCCGCGATGGCCCGACGTCCCGAACGCCACGCCGCCTTCCGGCTTCCCCGTGTAATACGCCGTCACCAGACGGCCGATATTCACCAGCATTCCCACTGGCGCAATCTTGCCCGCAAGTTCACTCACTCTCATAGAATCGTCTTTTCCCGATACCCGCCGAACACCTCGCGCATGGCCCCGCAAATCTCGCCCAACGTGGCGAGTGCGCGTACGGCGGCCAGCACCGGCTCCATCATATTTTGAGAACTTTCCGCTGCTCTCGCCACTGCCTGAAGGCAGTGGTTCACATCGCCACGCCGCTCGCGCAGCTTCTTCAATTTCGCGTATTGCCGCTCTTCCGCTTCGCCCGAAATGCGCAGCACGGGCAGCGGCTGGTCTTCCGATACAAACGCGTTCACCCCCACCACAATTTTCTCTTTGCGTTCGATGCGCCCCTGCGTTTCGTAACTCGCCCGCGCAATCTGGCCTTGCGGAAAGCCGCGCTCGATCGCCGCAACCATGCCGCCCATCTCACTAATCCGCGCGAAGGTCTCTCGTGCTTGCGCTTCCAGGTCGTCCGTGAGCCGTTCCAGATACACGCTTCCTCCGAAAGGGTCTGGCACCTCAACAATTCCAGTCTCACTCGCAATCACCTGCTGCGTTCGCAAAGCCAGCAGCGCGGCCTCTTCGCTCGGCAGCGCATAAGCCTCGTCGAGCGAGTTGGTGTGCAGCGATTGCGCCCCGCCCAGCACGGCCGCCAGCGCCTGCAAGCTGGTCCGCACCACGTTGTTCCGCGGCTGCTGCCACGTCAGCGAAGCGCCCGCAGTCTGCGCATGGAACCGCAGCTTCAGGCTCCGCTCCTCGCGCGCTCCGTACCGCTCACGCATCGTGACCGCCCACAATCTACGAGCCGCTCGGAACTTGGCGATCTCTTCAAAGAAGTTCGAATCCGAATTAAAGAAGAAGCTCAAGCGCGGTGCTACTTCATCCACCGCGAGCCCGCGCGCAAGCGCCCAATCCACATATTCGAAGCCGTCTGCCAACGTAAACGCCAGTTCCTGCGCCGCCGTCGACCCGGCTTCCCTGATGTGATACCCGCTCACCGACACGGGGTTGAACCGCGGCGTCTCGCGCACCGCGAATTCGATCGTGTCGGTCACCAACCGCATCGAAGGCCGCGGCGGGAAGATGAATTCCTTCTGCGCGATGTACTCCTTCAGGATGTCGTTCTGCAGCGTGCCCGAAAGCGCCGCGCGCGGAACGCCCTGCTTCTCAGCCGCCACCAGATACATCGCCCAGATCGCAATCGCGGGCGAATTGATCGTCATGCTGAGACCGATCTCCCCCAGCGGCAGCCCCGCAAGAAGCGTCTCCATATCTTCGAGCGAACTGACCGGCGCGCCGCACTTGCCCACTTCGCCCGCGGCCTCCGGCGCATCGGCGTCCAGCCCCATAAGCGTCGGCAAATCGAACGCCACCGAGAGCCCGGTCTGGCCCTCGCTCAGAAGATACCGGTACCGCGCATTCGTCTCTTCCGGAGTCGCGAACCCGGCGAACTGGCGCATGGTCCAAAGCTTCCCGCGATACATATCGCGATGGATGCCGCGCGTGTAAGGAAACTCGCCCGGTTGTTCCTGCGCTATGGCCACATATGCGAGTGTATCGCCCGTAGACTGCTAGTCACGCGACTAACAACTCGTTGAAACTTCAATACACTCGGGATTGAGATGCGGATAGCGTTGCTTGCGGCAATCGGTGGATGCCTTCTGGCGCAACTCGGAGCTTCTCAGACAAACAGGCAATTCATCGAAATCCAAAAAGATATCGCCAGCATCAATGAAAAAATAAGCCTGATCGTTTGGCTGGGCAGCGGTATCGGCGTGATCACGTTAGGCGTCGCAGGCAAGCTGTTTTTCGATCCGAAAAGTGCAGCCCAGAGTACCCCAGCACTTGCCGATTACCGGATGCTCGTGATGCTCGAAGATTTGCGGCGCGATCAGGACCGCTTACAAGAAGCTTTCAGGCGCTCGGAAGAAAGCCGGAAATCCGAAGGCACTGCTCAGCCCGACGCAAAAATCCAAACTCCCGCCTAGCCCATATCCTCGCGGCTATACTTTTCAGTTGATGCTGAAATCCACAATCTTTCGCGAATACGACATCCGCGGAGTCGCTGAAACTGAACTGTTATCCGAAGGCACCGCCCAACTGGGCCAAGCCGTAGGCACCTTCATGCAAAGGCATGGCGGAGGCGACCGGATTAACCTGGCGCGCGATTGCCGCCTGAGTTCCCCGCGATTGCGCGACGCCTTCTGCGCCGGCCTGAAATCGAGCGGCTGCCACGTCACCGATATCGGCATCGTCCCCACTCCCCTGCTCTACTATTCGGTCTTCCATCTGAAAGCCACCGGCGGCATCATGATCACCGGAAGCCACAACCCGCGCGAATATAACGGGTTCAAGATCATGGTTGGCGACGGCACCATCCACGGGCACGACATCCAAACCCTGCGCCATATGATCGAAACGGGCGACCTGCTCACCGGCGAAGGTTCTGAGCAACCCTATGACATCGTCACGCCCTACGTAGACGAAGTCACCTCGAAGTTCCATTTCGAACGCAAGGTGAAGGTGGTCTTCGATGGCGGCAACGGGGTCGGTGGCCCCGTCTTCGAGCGCATGGCGCGGAAGCTGAACGTGGAGGCTCACGGCCTGTTCCTCGATATGGATGGCACCTTCCCGAA
>JBBROT010000315.1:0-4673 GCA_038229155.1 Bryobacterales bacterium
GCGCCGAAAAATCGCGATAGGCGCGGACAAGCACAGCTTGGCGGTAGCTATCGAGTGGGCGCGAGAGAACGGCGCGATAGCCCCAAGCCAACCGTGATTCCGGAGATGTGCCGCCCTCACGGATCATGCGCTCCGCAAGCTTGCGAGAGGCTTCCAGGATGGTGACATCGTTCATTAGATTTAACGCTTGCAGTGGTGAGTTTGTGCGATTTTCAGCAACCGTGCACTGTTCGCGATTCGGCGAATCGAAGTTGACCATGAATGGAGGCGCAACCGTGCGCTTCCAATACGTATACAGCGAGCGGCGGTAGAGTGACGCGCCCGAATCTTCAATGTAACCCTTGCCGCCCGCGAGTTCCTGCCAGAGCCCGGCGGGTTGATACGGCTTCACAGAGGGCCCGCCAAGTTTTTCCACCAGCAAGCCGGAGACAGCGAGCGCCTGATCGCGGATGACTTCAGGGCCAAGGCGGAACCTTGGGCCGCGCGCGATGAGGCGGTTATCCGGATCGCGCGCGACAAGTTCCGGAGTGACGGCTGAGGACTGCCGGTACGCGGCGCTCATGACGATGATTTTCTGCAACTCTTTGACATTCCAACTGGACTCAACAAACGTTGTAGCAAGCCAATCAAGCAGCTCTGGGTGAACGGGCCATTCGCCTTGCGATCCAAAATCGTCCGCGGTCTTAACAATCCCTGTTCCGAAGAACGATTGCCAGAAACGGTTGACTGTCACGCGTGCAGTGAGGGGATTTTCGGAAGCGGTGAGCCAGCGGGCAAGGCCCAAGCGGTTGCGGGGCCATTCAGGGTGGAACGCTGGAAGAAAGGCCGGAGTGGCACGGTCCACCGGCTCGCCGGGTGCGTCATACGCGCCGCGTTTCAAAAGAAAGGTAGGGCGTGGGGTTGGACTGTCGGCCATCACCATTACTGTTGGAATTGTTTGGTAAAAGCGGTTGCGCTCACGTTGAGCAAGAGTCAAAGACTTGCGCCCAGCTTGCACCTCATCGGGCGCGGCGTTTTCCAAAAACGCAATTGCAAGCTTCGTTCGTTGTGCCGCGGTGTGCGCTTGTGTCGCGAGCTCCGCAATGCTCTCCGGCACGGCGAGCGCGGCTGCTTCTTCCGGTGTGACGGCACGGTCATAAACTCTCACTTCGCCAATAGTGCCGGTGAAATGCTTGCCACCCGCGGCGCCGATACGGAACGGGGTGTTCGGTTTGCGAAGAGGCTCATTATTCTGATCGAACAACGTGCGGGTTTCCACCTGGACGCCATCGATATACATGCCAACACCGGCGGCCCGGCGCTTTCCATCGTAAGTAACCGTGACATGTTGAAGTTTATTCAGCGGAAGAGCGCCCACAGTTTCCACGCGCAGCCCCAGATCTGTCCAGCGAAAGATCAGGTGGAGGCGCAGCTTGCCGTCCAGAAGGAACAGACTGTGTCCGGACCCTTCGAAGTAATCGTCGGCGTGACTGAGAATCGCACCGTCCGCGGTGGCCGGATTAATCCAGGCGGAAAAAGTGAACGGGTCAAGATAATTGAAATCCATCTTGTCGCCACTGCTTTCCATGCCGCGCTTCCCATCGAATTGTTCACGCGTGGGGCCGGACGAATATACCAGACCGTCCGCGGGCAGCACGTCCGGCGTGGCGGAATTCCGAATCTGCTTCTCCCACTTGGCTTGTGCACTGCGGAGCGCCGGCTCTAGTTTGGCGAAAGCGGCCCGAGCCTGTTCCAGATTGCGATCGAGTTCCGCTAATTTGCGTTCCTGCTCGGGAAGAGGCGCCTTCACCAGCGGTTCTTCGTTGCCATAGTTCCAGGCAAAGCCCTTCTCGTCGGGAATCTGATTGAAGAAGGCGTACAGACTATAGAAATCTTTCTGCGAAATAGGATCGAACTTATGGTCATGGCAGCGGGCGCAGCCAACGGTGAGGCCCATGAACACGGTCGCGGTGGTCTGGGCCCGGTCCGCGACGTATTCACTGCGATACTCTTCCGGTATGATGCCGCCTTCGCCGCTGGTGCGCTGATTGCGATTGAAGCCGGTGGCAATCTGCTGAGACAGCGTAGCGCCCGGTAGCAAATCACCCGCAATCTGTTCGGTGATGAACTTGTCCCACGGCATGTTCCGGTTGAATGATTCAATGACCCAGTCACGCCAGCGCCACATGTCCCGAGCACCATCCGTCTGGTAGCCGTTGGTGTCTCCATAGCGGGCGGCTTCCATCCAACGAAATGCCATACGCTCTCCGTAGCGTGGTGAGGCAAGGAATCCATCAACGGCTCGTTCGTAAGCGGCGGGGCTAGGGTCGGCAAGGTATCGGGCGAGTTCGGAGGCCGCAGGAGGGAGGCCCGTTAAATCCAGCGACGCGCGCCGGAGAAGGATGGCGGGTTCGGCTTCAGGTGCGGGGTGGAGATTTTCGCGTTCCATGCGCGCAAGTAGAAACCGGTCGATTGCGTTGCGCGGCCATGAAGCCTGTTGCACCGGCGGCAAATCCGGCTTGTGTGGCGGCGCGAATGACCAGAAGGGCTGCCACTGCGCGCCTTCCGCAATCCAGCGGCGAAGAAGCGCGATTTCATTTTCCTTCAGCGCGTCCTTCTTCGCGTAAGCCGGGGGCATGCGGATTGCCGCGTCTTTGGAAGAGACGCGCCTGATCATCTCACTCATTTCGGGGTTGCCGGCTACAATCGCGTGCCTGCCGTTCGCAAGTGCGGCGGTGCTTGAGGAGTCCAGGTCGAAACGCAGCTTCGTTTTGCGATGGGAAACGTCAGGCCCATGGCACGCAAAACACTTGTCGGAAAGAATAGGTCTGATGTCGCGGTTGAATTCGATCAGATTTTCGGCTCCAAACGCGGGAAGTGAAGTTGCGAGCCCGAGCAGGATGAAAAATGAATCAATGGCTCGCATGAAGAAAGTGTACCTACTGAACCGTGATCCTCGCCGAGGCCGCTGAGACGCCCGAGACCACTACATCCACCGAAACACTCCCCGCGCCCGCCAGGCTTCTCGGCACCAGCGCATTCACCTGGTCCAAGCCGGGAAACTCGCCTTGCGCACCGGAGTAAATAACAGGCGCATCCATGCCCCCGATCTTCACCCGCGTGCCGGTTCCCTGCCGGAGGCCTGTTCCGAAGAGCAGCACATAGACCTGTTCGCTGTCTGGACCCAGGCTAATCGGTTTGGCCACAACCGCCCCTGTGCCATCCAATTGATAAATCGGTTCCGTCACGCGGGAGCCATCCGCTTTTACCCTCAGCACCAGAGCCGCTGCCAGACCTCCGGCATTCAAATTGAACACCGCCGGCGCAACTGTCGCGACATTGACCGTTGTGCTGATGGCACCGGAATTTTCAGGTTGCACAATCACAGTCGCGGTACCGTTCGCCAACCCGTCGGGCACCAAAAAGTTCACCTGTCCCGCCGAGGCATAGGACAACACTGCCGGCTTCGCCACTCCGGCCGAATCCTGAATCTGTACGGATGTGCCGCCGAGCGACGTCGGCAAGGTGGATGAAGAAGCGCTTTCCGTCCGTGGAGCGAGACCGCTTCCGAAAGCGCTGGCCAGCGAACCGGACGCAATCGCAGTGACTTTGCTATCCGCCGCGGACACCACTACAAACGGCGCGGGCGCCAGAAAGGCGGCCGACATCACGGCGTATATGCCACCTTTCCTCGAATCGCGGTTGCCACCCATCACCAGTTCGAGTGCTCCATCGCCATCCAGATCGGCCGCGGCCAAAGCCAATGGGGAAGGCACGGAGAGCAGATGCACATCGTCTTGAAATGTTCCATCGCCATTGCCCAGCAGGTACGTTGTGTCGGTCAGCCCACAACAATGGGCCACCACCAGATCCACCTTGCCATCGCCGTTGAAGTCTTTGGCCACCGCGGCAATCGGGCCGAAGTCGGTGTCACGGACGGTGCCCGCAACAAAGTTACCCGATCCGCGATTAATAAAGGGAGCCACTACCCACCTCGGGTTCTGAACATAAAGCAATCCCACCAGATCCATCCTGCCATCGCCATTCAGATCCGCCGCGGTAATAAATTCGGGATAGTTCGCAGGGTCTGCAAACGGCACGTCGCGGCCAGCCAGGAACGTTCCGTCACCCTTTCCGAGGTAGATGGTGATTTTTCCGGGACCGATAGAATTCGGAGCCTTCGATGCAACGGCAATGTCCAAGCGTCCGTCCCCATCGAAATCCGCCACCGCAATAGACACAGGCTTCTGGGCCGCCACCAGGGAAACGTTCACCGCTGGCATCAGCTTCCATCGCCTTTACCCAATAGCACCGCAACGTTACCCTGGTCGCCACTAATTCCAAACGGATCACTGCAGAGCGCCACCACATCTGTCTTGCCGTCACCATTGAAATCGCCCGTTGCTATCGCGGTGGGCGAGACTCCCACGGTATAGTGCTGCATCGCTCCCGGAGTTCCATCCGGACCGGAGAGCAGAACTCCCACATCGCTCTTGACGAAGCCATTCGCCTTCAGAGCGAGAATCAAATCGCCGCGCCGGTCGCCGTTCAGATCGGCGATGGCCACCCCCGCCGGTGCGATCGGCGACGCGCCAGTCAGCTTCACGGCCCTCGAAATCGCTTTGGCACCGTTGCCCGCGCTCAGCGTGATGTAGACGCTATCGCCTTTGCCATCCGTCGAAACAATATCCAGC
>JBBROT010000316.1:0-4662 GCA_038229155.1 Bryobacterales bacterium
GATCTGGTCAACAATGCGGCGGGCAATTTTGCCGGACGCATTGAACAGACCACGCTTGCGGCCCATCTTCGCCCCAATCAACAATTCGGCGCGATCACTTATGTGGATTCCGGCGGTGATTCTTACTATCACTCATTCCAACTAACCGCCCGTAAGCGCTTCAGCCAAGGGTTATTACTAGGTTTCGCCTATACGCTGGGTAAGTCGATTGACGATCAGTCTGTCGATCCTATCGGCGCATCGTCCGGCGGGGGCCTTTCCATCACGAACGCCCGCACTCCAGTCGATACGCGCGATTGGCGCAATGAGCGCGCCCGCAGCGATTTCGACCGCCGGCATGTTCTAGTGACCAACTTCGTTTACGAACTGCCCTTCGGCAAGGGTAAGGCTTTTTTCAGCGGCATGCACGGAATCGGGGAAGCAGTCCTGGGCGGCTGGGGCGTTAACGGAATTTACATATTTCAAAGCGGTGAACCGTTCTCCGTCCGCAGCGGTCAGCGGACCGCGAATTTCTCCCATGAATCTCGCGCCGACATCGTGGGACCCGCGCCCCAGGCCGGTTTGTTCGATCTTCCCGGCGTTGTGGGTCCGGTCATTTTTGCGAACGGCAGGACCGGTTTTGCGACACCCGCGCCGGGCGGCGATGGGGCCGGGCGAAACATCTTCACGGCGTCTAATTTCCACAATCTGGATGCCAGTGTCTCGAAAAACTTCAACTTCACCGAACGCCTTCGTCTGCAATTCCGGGCCGAAGCCTTCAACGTGCTGAACCATGTGAACTTCGACAATCCCCGGGACGCTTCCGCAGGTAGCCCCAGCATTACGTCGGGCGTCTTCGGACAGGTCTGCTGCGCGGCGGTGGCGCCCCCTTCCACTCAGACCGTAATTCAAACAGGTGAAGCGGCGCGCGTACTTCAACTCGGCTTGAAGTTGTATTTCTAGTTACATTCCGCTAAGTAACTTCCGCTTTTTTGGCTTCGTTCCTGCAAGTGAGCCGGGCGGGAGTTAGTTATGACAATCGATACTCTGGATAGCCTGCTCGAAGAGCAGCTCAAAGATTTGTATGACGCGGAAAAGCAACTGACTAAGGCGCTGCCCAAGCTGGCCAAAGCGGCCACCGATCAGGAGCTGAAATCGGCCTTTAAGGAGCACTTGGAACAGACCAAGGGCCAAGTGGCCCGCCTGGAGCAGGTGTTCGAACTGCTGGAGAAAAAGGCAAAATCGAAGCCCTGCGCCGCCATGAAAGGTCTGGTGGAAGAAGGCCGGGAAACCATCCAGGAAGATGCCTCCGATGAAATGAAGGATTGCATGCTGATCGCCTCCGCCCAGCGCGCCGAGCACTATGAAATTGCGGCATACGGCACCGTCCGCACCATCGCCGAATCGCTCGGCAATCAGGAAGTGGCTGACCTGCTGCAACAGACTCTCGAAGAAGAAGAGGAGACCGACGCCAAACTCAGTGAGATCTCCAAGCGCATCCTGAGCGCCGCGGGTGGAGAGACCGGCGAAGACGACGACGATGACTTCGCGCCCGCTCTCGCCAAGAAGAAAGCCCCGGCCCCGGCGAAACGTAAGCGCTAGTTAAAACCACGACCAGTTGGCGACGGGGTGGCTGGGCCAGGTCTTGTAATCGAAGTGCCACCACTCGCTCTCGTTCACAGTAAAGCCCTGTTGTTCCATCGCACGGCGGAGCAGATCGCGATTCGCGCGCTGCTCAGCGGTTCCGCCTGTGTAGGTGGGGTAGGAGCGCGTGGTCATCTCGTCATACTCGCCGGGCATCGTGAGCGCGCGCTTGGTGCGCAGGTTATACAGAGTCAGATCCACGGCGCAGCCGCGATTGTGCTTGGAGCCTTTCGCCGGGTCCGCCACAAACTCGCGCTTCGCGGGCGGAGTTGCATCCCAGAACAGCTTCGTCACAGCCCACGGCCTGTAGGCATCGAACACCAGCAGCCCCAGCCCTTTCCGGTTCAGTGCTTGTTCCACCCGATTGAGCGCCTCCGCCGCTTCCCTCTGCATGTAGGCATGAGCGGTCTTGTAAACCGGACGCCCCATAAAGTTGTTCGCCGTTGCATAGCGAATGTCGGTGCGTTGGTGAAGCTCAATCAGATCGCCGCCAATCACCACCGTGACCGCGGCCGGAGTCACTTCCAGATGATCGATCCCGTGAACGAAATCGAACCACGTGGCAATCTGCGCATCCGGGTGGGCGGGCCGTACATACTGATCGATGAGCCAATCCACTAGGCGCCCCTGCACCGCAAAGCCACCTACTTCGGCCCGATCGATATCCACGCGGCCCGTTCCGTCATGCGATTGAATCCGCGCCGTCGCGGACACCGGGTGCTGACCGCGCAGCAGATTCTGCACGAACCAGTTCGGAGCCTCGCCGGAGGCATGTTGCACTTCAGCGAAATCCACACTCGCCGAAGCAGTCACGCGGCCATTCTCCAGCACGATTCTCGGGTTATGTACTCCGGTCGGCAGTTGGTTCCGCACCCAACTGTTCCATTCCGCCGCCGGCATCACCACGCGTGTGCCGGGACGCAGCTTCTCCATCTCGATATCGGCGAACTTCTGATCGAGCGGCGAATAGGGCGCTGCAAACAGCAATAGCGCAACAGCCGGCCGTCGGCCTTGCAGCGCCTCCAGAATTCCCTTCCATTTCCGCAATATCAGTTCCGCTAAATTCAGCAGCAACGCCAGCGCCAAAAGGCCGGGCCACAATTGCAGCGTGGCGGGCACGAACCGGCCATTCGCGTTGTAGATATCGCCGGCGTTCGTGAGCCCGGCATGAAACACGCCGCCTGTCGCTTCCGCAATCTGTTTTAAGAGCAGCGCGTTGGAACCATACTCGCGCAGTTCGGCTTCTTCACGGTAGAACCCCACCTCCGGGAATGCTCGCGATTCCAGAGCCGGCCGGATGCGGAACAAGCCCTGATGGGTCCCTATAGCGACGCTGGCCCGGTAGGTCCCCGCCGCCAGCTTCACCACTTTCATCGGCTTCGCGAATTTGCCCGGCCCGATCGCGAAAATATCAGGCGTCTTAGCCGGGTCCGGCGTGTTGCGGCTCAAGTGATAATTCACGATGAGTTCGCCTGACGCGACGTCGAACGACGAAACAGCCTCCGTCGCCGTCGAATGCGGCAGCAGATCGCGAAACACATTCGCCCAGAATTTATCGAAGCCCGGCCACGTTACCCAGTTCGCGGCCCATCGGCTCTTGGCGTCGGACGCGAAAACGGCAGACCGCCCCAACCCATACTGCCAGCGCACGAACAGCGGGTCCTTCTTGCCTTGCGCCGCCACATCGATCTCCATCAACTCCGCCGCACTGGGCTTTTGTTCGAACCGCACATAACCCTGCAACGCCGGCGCGGTTTCCATCCCGACTCCTTCCAGCAGTTCGGCCTTTTGCAAGACAGTCGCGTGAATGGATTTTTCAATCGCGGTGGTGCCCGTGTGCTCTTGAACGTCCTTCAGCAGAATTTGTTCCAGGCCCGTCGGGTCGTTCAAGAAGTAAGATTTGCCTTTCGAAAACGAAGCGATCTTTTCCAGATACGCGCGGTTCACGTCCTGACCCAAACCTACAGTCGAGATGGTGACATGATTGGCGGCGGCTTCGCGGGAAAGCCCCATGGAATCGCCCTCTTCGGAAATGCCATCGGTGAGCAGAACGATGTGTTTATACACCGCCTGAACCGCCGCAATCTTGTGATAGCTCTCCGTCAGCGCGGGCGCAATCTGCGTGCCGCCATCGGGCGTGATGCCGGCGATCAGGCGCTTGATAAGCGTGCGGTCTTCAGCTTTGCGAATCGGCACCGCCCACTGGAACGAATTGTCGAATATCAGCACGCCGACAGAATCGATGGGCCTGAGATTTTCCACCACGCCGATGGACGCCGCGCGCGCCAGTTCCATCTTTTTGCCTTCCATCGACGAGGATTTATCGATGATCAAAACCACACACGTGCCATCCGGCGAACGCGGCGGCGCCAACTTCGCGGGGAAGGACCGTTCCAGCGCATCGTCCGGCGTGCCAGGCTTCTTTTCGATGTATTGATTCTTCTCGCCCGCTATCCAGAGCAATCCCCCGCCCTGCTGTTCGAACTGCTCGATACGCGCTTTGTCCGCTGCGGGAATGCCCTCCATATCCCAGTTGTTGAATACCAGAAGCTGGTAATCGTCCAGCTTGGGCGGAAGCGGCTGAGCGGTGAGTGTCCAATCGAACTGGTTCGCCGTCAACGCATGAGTCAGATGCTCTTCCGAACCAGCCGGGTCTTGCGAAAGCACCAGCACTTTCGGCCTCCGCACCGTGACGGCTTGTTCGAAGCGCGCGTCGCCCAGCGACTCTGTATGCAGCAGGCCGGCGACATCCACAGCACCGCTCGCCGTCAGGCTGGACCGCACTCGCAAGTGATTCTCACCGGCCTGCAATTGCACCGCGCTGCTGCCCAGCGTTTTACCTTCCGCTGAAATTTCAACGGTGGCCGCCGAGGCCGAAGGCGCGGTCACGGTCAGATCGATGGGGAAGTGCTCTCCCGAAAAAACCTCCGCGGGGAACGACACGGATTCCGCGCGAAGATTCGGCTTCGGACGCCCCGCCATGGCGAACGTATCTATGGGCACTCCCAATTGCTGCGCCTGCCACGTGGCGCGCGTGAC
>JBBROT010000317.1:0-4656 GCA_038229155.1 Bryobacterales bacterium
GAACGGATCAGATGCCAGAAGGGGATCGAGCAGGGATGTGTTGCCAGTGGGTGCAAGGTATCGATCAACCGCGAGTTTTGTGAGCAAAGGCCCCGAAACCTGCAGGCCGGAGTACAGGAATAGGAACGTGAGCGCCGCGAAAATACGAGCGCGGTAAGGCTGCATGTAGCGCATTAAGCGCCGCATCAACCTGCCGTCGTAAGCCTTCCCAAGTACCTCTTCTTCCACTTCCTTCAGGTTATCGGATAAACTACCCGCATGAAACGAATGCTTGCCGTATGTCTGGTGCTTGCGCCGTGTTCCGCGATGGCCGAAACCTGGTCAGGCACTTTGGTGGATGTGATGTGCAAAGGCAAAGATCTGGCCGGGCACACGCGCGAGTGCGCTCTTACCTGCGCGAAAAGCGGCTTCGGCGTGGTGCTGTCCGATGGCAGGTTTCTGAAGTTCGATGAAACCGGCAATGCGAAAACGCTGAGCGCTCTGAAGGCCGCGACGAAAGAGAAAGATTTGAAGGCCACCGTCACCGGCGAGAAGGACGGCGAGACCATCCAGGTTGCGTCATTGACTTTGCAGTAACTGCCGCTTTCGCAAGGCCGCCCAATCGGCAAACATGGCGGGATCGCCCAGCCACACGAGTAGCCATTCCACCATCTCCTCTTTGAGGGAGCGCTTTTCGGGCGCAGTCTTCGGGTTGAGAGCGGCGAACCGGCAGCGGTCTTTGGCGGCGATGACCAGAGCCCGGCACTCCGCGCGATTCAGCGGGTATGCCAGTGACATGGCGAGCAGCGATTGTTCCAGACCGCCGAGTGTTTTTGTATCGACGCCCGCGAAGGGCTGATCGATAATCAAGCCCAATTCCGCCAGAGCGGCACGAATGGTGGTTTCCGAGATGTCAGGCATTGCTGCGCGCAGGTTTTGCCACTCCGCGCGACTCACACGAATCCAACCCTGGGCCACGGCGTACTGCCGGACAGCGGCCTTTTTACTGAGTTTGGGCACGGCGGTACTCCGCCGTCGCGGCGGCATGCGCGGCCAAATCTTCTGAAAAGGTGTGTGCTCCGGAACCGTCCGGCTTGGCAACAAAGTAAAGGTACTTAGTATCGGCGGGCTCCAGCGCGGCTTTGAGAGAACTCAGGCCCGGGTTGGCAATCGGCCCAGGAGGCAGGCCCGCGTTTTTATATGTGTTGTATGGATTCAAGCTTTCCAGATCGGAGCGATAGATCTTGCCGCGATACGTGCCTTCGAGAAGCGCCGCATATACAGTAGTCGGGTCGCAATCGAGCTTCATCCCCACGTTCAGCCGATTGCGAAACACCGAAGAGACCAGCGGCCGATCCGCCGGGACACGTGCCTCGCGCTCAACCAGGGAAGCCAGCGTGACCACCTTGTGAACATTGGCGTTGGAATGGAGCAAGGCCCATTTCGCCCGGAACTTTCGTGTCATGGAGGCGCACAACTGAGCGGGCGTGGTGGTCCGCGCCAAGCGATACGTGTCAGGCCAGAGATAGCCCTCCAGTGTCTTGGCTTCGGGGTCCAGATCGCGAATGGAAGTTACATCATGGGCAGCTTTCAAAAACGCGGCATCGGAAAACACGTGAAGCTTCTTTACATCCTTAGCGATGTCGAACATGTTCTGGCCTTCGGGCACCACAAGCTCCAGATAAAAAATATCGCCCTGGCCGATGCGGCTCAGCACTTCCTGCGCGGACGCGGGCTTGTTGAATCGATACTCACCGGCTTGCAGATTCGTCCCTGGAGAGAGAGCGCGCGCCAGCAGAAAGCCCCATTCGTTTTGAATCACGCCTTCGCGGCGCAGCAGTGCCGCAATGCCGCGGGTGGATGTTCCCTTCGGAATATCGACAAAGCGGTCTCCTTCAAAACCCAAATAGGGGCGCGAGGTCAGATACCATGCCGTGGCTGTTCCAGCGAATGCCAGGATCAAAAGGAAAATCAGAAAGCGAAAAAATTTCATGGGGCGAGAGGCAGCGAATCCAGATAGCTTTGCAAAAGGATGGTGGCGGCCATACGGTCCACGGTACCCGATTTACGGTCGGGCCGCGCGTTGCTTTCGCGCAGCAGGCGCGTGGCCGCCGCGCTGGTGAGCCGCTCATCCCAGAGTTTGACGGGCAAGCCAATCTCGCGCTCCAGCATCGCGGCGTATTCTTTCACCCACTCTGCCTGAGCGCCCGGTTCACCGTTCATGTTCAGAGGGTAGCCCACCAGAATCAGCTCGATGGTTCGCTCGCGTGCCACGCGTGCAAGCTCGGCCAAGTCGGCACGTTTGTTGCGCGTGTCAAGAGTCGGCAGGCCCAGGGCCATCGCGCCCTCACTCACCGCCATGCCGATGCGGCGCTTTCCCAGATCGAGTGCCAAGGTGCGCAAGTCTTAGGTTACTGAATTTCCGCAAATGTTAAGATTCTCGCTTCGTGACAAAAAGCCAACCCTGGCGCTGGACCGCGGTGATTGCGCCCGCCGCGCTGTTTTACCTGTTGCCCATTCCCGGTTTCACTCCGCAGCAGCGGCACTTGCTGGCCATCTTTCTGGGCACCATCATCGCTCTGGTGGCGCGGCCCATGCCCATGGGCGTTTCCGTGTTGGTGGCCATGACGACACTGGCGCTTTTGCGCGTGCTGCCGTTCACACGAGTGCTGTCGGGTTTCAGCAACACCACACTCTGGCTGATCTTCACCGCGTTTCTTTTCGCCCGCGCTGTAACAGCAACTGGATTCGGAATTCGCGTGGCTTATCTGTTCATTCAACGCTTCGGGAAGAACTCGCTCACGCTGGGCTATTCCATCGTAGCCACCGATGCACTACTGGCCGTGTTCATTCCCTCAGATACCGCGCGCGGGGGAGGCATTGTTTTTCCCATCGTGAAGAGCTTGGCGCAGGTCTTCGATTCCGAACCCGGCCCGACCGCGAAACGCATCGGAAACTTTCTGGTGCTGGTGGGCTTTCACGCCACGTATACGGCGTCCGCGATGTTCCTGACGGGCATGGCCGCTAATCCGTTGATTGCCGAATTCGCGCTGAAGATTGCGCATGTGGAGTTGACCTGGGCGCGATGGGCGGCCGCCGCGGCGCTGCCCGGTCTGCTCTCGCTGACCGTTGTGCCGTATCTGATTTTCAAACTTGCGCCGCCGGAGATACACGATACGGCGGCGGCGCGGGACCTGGCGAGCCGCGAATTGAAAGCCATGGGTCCGCTTTCCCGCAATGAAAGATGGCTGGTGGGAATTCTGGGCGCGGTGATGGTTGGCTGGGTCACGTCGTCGTACACGGGCGTGCCGAATGCGTTCGTCGCGCTGGCGGGCCTCTGCGCTATCTTGCTTTCGCGCGTGCTCACGTGGGATGAGTTGCTTTCCGAAACACGCGCCTGGGATGCGCTGATCTGGTTCGGACCACTTTTGATGATGGCGGATGCGATGCAGGAATTGGGCGTGATCAAAGTGCTTTCGAGCGCTATTTTCGGAAGCCTGGCGGGATGGAACTGGCTGGCCGCAATGGGCGTCCTGCTGATCACTTATTTGTACGTGCACTATGCCTTCGCCAGCATGACGGCGCACGTCACCGCTCTCTATCCGGGCTTCCTGGCGGCCGCCGTGGCCACTGGCGCGCCTCCCTTGATGGCTGCTCTGCCTCTAGCATTTTTTTCGAACCTGAATGCCGGGCTTACGCATTACGGTACGGGTTCCGCACCAATCTATTTCAATTCCGGCTACGTGACGCAATCGGAATGGTGGAAACTGGGGTTCCTGATTTCGCTGGTCAATCTGGTGTTGTGGCTGGGGATAGGTCCGCTTTGGTGGAAGGCTTTGGGATTTTGGTAGGGCGTGTTGTTTTTTGCAATTGCAGCGCGCCCACAACGCTGGCCACGAACGTATGCTGATCGGGCGGCATGGCGTCTCCCATAAAGTGGCTCAGGAACGTTCTATAAAAGCAAGCGCCCAGCAACGTCAGGGCGACGGCCCGCGGATGGATTGATTTCGGCACACGGCCTAAACGCTGTTCCGCGCTGATGTACTCTTCGAGCGCACCGATGGAGCGGTACGGGCCCATGTTGCGGCTGCGCAGCACATCCTGAAAATTTTTCAGCAATTCCGGCTCCGCTAGCAAGCCTCCGATCAGCGGCATGATCTGGTTCTGAAAACCCAACGCACCGTGCAGCACCTCTTCCAGATTGGCGCGCACGCTGCGTTTGCCCACCTTGTGTTCGAGCGCGCTTAATGGAACAAGAAAGCCGGGGAGCGTGCGCTCCAGCACCGCAAGGAACAACGCGATGCGGTCATCGAAATGAACGTAGAGCGTGCCATCGGCGCATCCCACTTCACGAGCAATTTCGCGCGTGGTGGCACCGGAGAGTCCCTTGGCGCGAAACACGCGCTCCGCCGCTTCCAAAATCCGCTCCCGCTTTTGCACCGAGGACAAGCTATTCACATCTTAAAACGTAGGAGAGTTTCCCGACCGACCGCCGGGCGAACAAAAAGCGAATCGGTGAGAGACTGAAAACATGGAGATCCGAAATAAGCTGAGCATTCTTGCCGATGCCGCCAAGTACGATGCCTCCTGCGCCTCCAGCGGTTCGCGGCGCGCGCGTGCCGAAGGAGGAATCGGCAACACCGAAGGCATGGGCATCTGCCACAGCTATACACCGGA
>JBBROT010000318.1:0-4655 GCA_038229155.1 Bryobacterales bacterium
GGCGGCTTGGGGCAGCTTGTTGCGGCGCTTCAGCCGGCGCGTGTCATCAAAGGATCGGTGGAGTGCCTGGAGCGTAGCGAAGGCAGCTGGCGGTTGCGTGTGAACGGCGATTGGTTGAGCGCGTCGGGCATCATTGTGACTTGTCCGGCGTACCGCGCCGCGCCTCTTCTGAAAGATTCCGCGCCGGAGCTGAGCGAATTGCTATCGGGCGTGCGTTACAGCTCGGCGCATATTGTGGCGATGGCGTTCCGCAATTTGAAACCGCTCAAAGGCTTCGGTTTGCTGGTTCCGCGTAAAGAAGGCCATAACCTGATGGCTGCCACTTGGGTGAGTACGAAATTTCCAGGCCGAGCTCCTTCGGGGCTGCAACTGGTGCGTGCTTTTTTTCGCCAACCGAGCAGCGACCCGGTCCGTGAACTGGGCGATGTCGCGGACTTCGAGAGTGAGCCGGAATTCGTGAAGGATTATCGCTGGCCAAATTCCCTACCCCAATATGCCGTCGGGCATTTGGCGCTAGTGAAGCGCATCGAAACACTGGCGGCTCAAACGCACGGTCTTCACCTGATTGGAAATACTTATCACGGAGTCGGCATCCCAGATTGCGTCCGCCTGGCAAAGCAGACAGTTGCTTCGCTCCCTTAGAACCAGCGAGTCATCAACACCTTCTGCTCGGTGTAGAAATAGACGGCATCTTTCCCATGAGCGTGAAGGTCGCCGAAAAACGATCCCTTCCAGCCCGCGAACGGGAAGAACGCCATCGGGGCGGCGACTCCGATATTCACACCGATCATGCCAACGTCCACACGGGCCTGATACTCGCGCGCGGCACGTCCATCGTTGGTGAAGATGGCCGTGGCATTCCCGAATGCCGAGCTATTCACCAGTTCGATTGCGGAATCCAGATCCGGCGTCCGGATGACGCTCAACACCGGCCCGAAAATCTCCTCGCGCGCGATGGTCATCTGCGGCGTGACATGGTCGAAGATGGTGGGCCCGACGAAGAAGCCTTGGCGTTGCGATTTTTCCACATCGCGTCCATCGCACAGCGGAGTTGCGCCTTCGCTCACGCCCTTTTCGATGTAGCCCACAACGCGCTTCTTATGATCGGCTGTTACCAGCGGCCCCATTTCGATGCCGCGTTTCGCGCCATCGCCAACGGTCATCGCCTTCGCCTTGCTCACCAGCAAATCCAGCAAAGGTTCGGCCACGCTGCCCACCGCGACAAGTACGCTCCCCGCCAGGCAGCGCTCCCCCGCCGCGCCGAAGGCCGAGCTCATGATCGCCTCCACCGTCTTTGGCAGGTCGGCATCCGGCATCACCACCAGATGATTTTTCGCGCCGCCCAAAGCTTGCACGCGCTTACCGTTCGCGGCGGCGGTTTGGTAGACGTATTTCGCGACGGGAGTGGAACCGACGAACGACGCCGCGCGCACCAGAGGGTGAGTCAACAGCGCGTCCACGCACTCCTTGCCGCCATGGATCAACTGCAAGACTCCCGCGGGCAAGCCGGCATCGTGCAGCAGCTCGATCATGCGAGTGGGCGTGAGCGGCACCTTCTCCGAAGGCTTCAGTATGAAGGTGTTGCCAGCCGCGATTGCGAACGGAAACATCCACGTGGGCACCATGGCCGGGAAGTTGAACGGCGTGATTCCCACGCATACACCGATAGGCTGGCGGATGGTGCGGCAATCGATGCCGCGCGCCACATCGTTGAGCGAATCGCCCATCATCAGAGACGGCATGCCGCAGCTTACTTCCACCATTTGAATGGCGCGGCGTACTTCGAGGCGCGCATCTTCAGCGGTCTTTCCGTTTTCGTTTGTGAGGATGGCCGCAATCTCATCGGCGTGAAGATCCAGCAGCGCCTTGTAGCGATAGAGCACCTGTACCCGTTCCACAACCGGCACTTGACGCCAACTCAGAAAAGCCTCATGCGACGCGCGAACAGCGCGATCGATATCGGCTACTGTTGCGTAAGGAAGACGCGCAATCGTTTCGCCGGTGGCGGGGTTGGTGACAGGCTGCGTTTCGCCCGAAGGCGTCTCCCACTTGCCGCCCAGATAGAACGGCACCGTCTTTACCCCCGTCTTCAGTTCCGCTTCAGTAATGGTCATGCTCTTCTCCTTTCACGCTTCCCGGCGCATTAGCAATGTGTACAGGCCACCGGAAACAAAAAATCCGACGAACCAAGCGTAATCGTATAACCATCGCATCGGCGGCGCCACCAGGCCTACGAGGGCGACCGCGATCCCTGCCGCGAGTGCGATGAGCGCACGTGCATTGACGCCGTTGTGAAACTCATACGCTCCGTTGCGGCGATAGAGATCGTCGACAATCAAATTGCATTTGCGAATCAGGAAATAATCCGCAATCATCACTCCCGCGATGGGACCGAGCAAACCGGAGTAGCCGATCAACCAGCCGAAAATATAAGCGCTGAAATCGCCCAGCAGCTTCCAGGGCATCATCAGGATGCCGACGACGCCGGTGATGAGCCCGCCGGTGCGGAACGAGATCAGCCGTGGATTGAGGTTCGAAAAATCGTTCGAAGGCGAGACCACGTTGGCCGCGACGTTGGTGTTCAGAGTGGCGATCAGAAGCGCCACCAGAGCGATGCCAGCGATGACGGGTTCGTGAAACCGGCCCAGCAGCGCGACCGGGTCCCAGATGGCTTCGCCGAACAAGACCACCGATGCGGACGTGACAGCTACGCCGATGAACGAATAGAGCGTCATGGCGGCGGGAAGGCCCAGGGCCTGGCCCAGCATCTGATCGCGCTGGCTCTTCGCGTAGCGGGTGAAATCGGGAATGTTCAAGGCCACAGTCGCCCAAAAGCCCACCATGCCGGTGAGCGAGGGAATGAAGAAATGGAAAAACTCGGCGGACGTCTTGAATTTGCTGGGGGTGCTTAGCACCGGTCCGAAGCCACCGGCCTTGCGCGTGATCCAGAAGAGCAACAAAAGGCCGACGCCCAGCATGAAGGGCGCACCGATACCTTCCAGCAGCTTGATGGTTTCGATGCCGCGCCAGATGACCGCCATATTGATCAGCCAGAACGCAAAGAAGCAAATCCAAATGCCGCCTGGCACTTCCGCCGCGGCGGGCCATGCGATGCGTGCCATGGAATAGATGGCCTGCCCTCCAATCCAGGTTTGAATTCCGAACCAGCCGCATGCCACCAGCGCGCGCAGCACCGCCGGAATATTCGCGCCGCGAACACCGAACGATGCGCGCACGAACACGGGAAAAGGGATGCCATAGCGAGTGCCCGCATGAGCGTTCAGCAGCATGGGCACCAGCACAATCAGGTTGCCCAGCAGGATGGTGAGGATCGCCTGCCACCAACTCATGCCCCCAGCGATCAGGCCGGAAGCGAGCATGTAAGTGGGGATGCACACGCTCATTGCCACCCAGAGCGACGCGTAATTGTATACGCCCCAGGTGCGGCGCGAGGGCGGAATGGGTGCCAGGTCGTGGTTGTAAAGCGTGCTGTCGTAGGCGGGCGGCGCGGTTATCGCCATGCGCCGCCGCGTGCGGCACGGCGTAGATATTGGCCGCGCCCCGGCTTGCCAAGAAACTTACCGCTATCCACAATCACTTCGCCGCGCGAGATCACCTGACGCGCGTTGCCCTTCACTTCGAAGCCTTCGAACATGGAGTAATCGACGCGCATGTGATGCGTGCTGGCGCTGATGGTGAGTTGCGCTTCGGGGTCCCAGATCACGATATCGGCATCGCTGCCCGGCGCGATGGTGCCCTTCTTGGGATACATGCCGAAGATGCGCGCTGGCGAGGTGGCCACCAGTTCCACGAAGCGATTCAGCGACAACTTGCCCTGGTTCACGCCATGGTGATAAATCAGTTGCAGACGATTTTCCACGCCCGGTCCGCCGTTGGGAATTTTAGTGAAATCGTCTTTGCCCAATATTTTTTGATCGGCGAAACAGAACGGGCAATGGTCTGTCGAGACCACCTGCAGATGATCGTGTTTCAGGCCGTCCCAGAGCTTGGGCAGGTTTTCTTTTTCCCGCAAGGGTGGCGTGAGGACATATTTGGCTCCTTCGAAATTGGGCCGGTCCATCTGCTCGATGGAGAGCAGAAGGTAATGCGGACACGTCTCCGCAAACGCGGGCAGGCCGCGGTCTCGCGCCTCCCTCACCTGATTCAGCGCGGCTTCTGACGAGAGGTGCACAATGTACACCGGAGCATGTGCCATCTCCGCCAGGGCAATAGCGCGGTGGACGGCTTCGGCTTCCGCGGTGACGGGCCGGGAGAGTGCGTGATAGATTGGCGCGGTCTTTCCTTCAGCCAGCGTGCGCTGCACGATGACATCGATTGCCCCGCCATTTTCGGCGTGCATGCAGACCAGCGCGCCGTTCGGCGACGTTTGCGAGAGCGCTGTGAAAATGGTGGCATCGTCCACCATCAGCACGTTCGGGTACGCCATGAACAACTTGAAACTGGCGACGCCTTCCTTTACCAGATCGTCCATGTCTTCGAGGCCCGAAGTCCCCAGGTCCGTGACGATCATGTGCAGCCCGTAATCGATGCAGGCCTTGCCCTCGGCTTTGCCCCACCACGTGTCGAGAGCATCGCGCATGCGTGTGCCGCGACCCTGTATCGCGAAATCGACAATGGTGGTGGTGCCGCCGAAC
>JBBROT010000319.1:0-4651 GCA_038229155.1 Bryobacterales bacterium
GCATCCCATAAAACGTCTTCCGCTCCGGCATCGCAATCTCATATCCCTCTAACCGCCGCAACGTATCCGTCCAGTCTTCCACCTCAATAAACAGCGACGTCCGATGCCTCCCTGGCCCAGCCACAAACTGAGGCCCATCCTTCGCGGCGCTCGTAAAAGTCTGCAGCATCAGTTCAGCGCCCTCATTCACCAGAATCGCGAAGCCCAGACTCTCTCTCTCTGGAACCTCGACCGTCTTCTGCCATCCCATCCGCTCCACCCAAAAAGCCAGACTATCTTCGATCGAGTCCACCAACAACACAGGAGTAAGTTTCATAGCGCTCCAACTTATCAGGAAGTGGAACGTGCAAAATAGGAAATATCGGACATGCCCCAGTACCGCGAAGTGTTGCCCGCGCCTCACCTGCGCGCGCGCGTGGAGTGCTTCTGGCTATCCACGTTTCCCAGCGGCAAGGCTAATCACCGCGTAGTGCCGGATGGCTGCGCCGATATCATTTACACCAGAGCCTCATCCAGTTCCACGCTGCGCTTCATCGGCCCCATGACGCGCTTCCGAGACTTCACACAAGCACCTGGCAGCATCTCGCTAGGCATCCGATTTCGGCCAGGCATGTGGAGTGACGTTCTCAAATTCGGCGGGGCCGAAGCCGCCAATCAAGTCCTGCCTCTCGACGCGCTCAAGCCATCGCACGCGGCAGACCTGAAGCAGCGCCTGGACAATTGCAACCAGCTCGGCAACCAACTCAGGCTCCTTGCCATCCACGTGCCGCCCGCCCCACCGCTCTCTCCGTTCCATCAGGCCATTGGGGAACTCGAAGCATCGCGCGGAACCGTCGCCCTGGATTCCTTGGCCGAGATCTCAGGCTTCAGCACACGCCAATTCCGGCGCAAGTGCCTCGAACAAACCGCCCTCTCACCGAAGCTATTGGCCCGCATTCTCCGCTTCCGTCACGCACACGCCCGTGCCCGCAACGCAACCACCCACGCGGACTTGGCCCTCGAATGCGGCTACTTCGACCAATCCCACCTCATCGCCGATTTTCGCGAGTTCGCCGGACGCACACCAAATCCGGCCTTGATGTTACGGTTGCCCTTTAAGGTTCTTGGGTTCGATGCCCCACAAAATTAAGTTGAACCCGCTTTTCTGTAGAGATCAGTTTTAACAGATCCCCTAGCCTAGTTTTAAAAGCTCCAAGGCCTGCTTAATTCCTCTGCTCATCTTCTGCCAATACTTCACGTGATCCTTCCGTGGGGCAATCTGTATCCGCATCCGGCAATATGCAGCCGCCCATCTAAGCTCTGTCTGATTCCCCTGTTTAACCGCCAGTTCGATCCGCTTTAATTCATGGAAACGAGTCATGCCGACGATTCAACACACCGGGGCAATGGAAGCGATTCAGGCCCGCGGCTTCAATACCGCCAAGCCATCGTCCCAAAGCTCTATCCGGTAATCTGGATAGTGCTCGCACAACGCCGTGAATTCCTCATCGGACAGCAATCCTGTGCGCAAACTGATCTCCAGGACCTGCTCGGCGTTCTCGATGACCAACTGCATCGGCATTCCCTGCCTTTACTTTAAATCCATCCCCGCAAAGAAAAACGCCAGCTCTTCTTTCGCTGTCTCCCGTGCATCGCTCCCGTGAATCGCATTACGCTCAATCGAATCCGCGTACAACTTGCGAATCGTCCCCTCAGCCGCATTCGCGGGGTTCGTCGCGCCCATCACCTCACGCAATTTCTTCACCGCATCCTCGCGCTCCAGCGCCATCACCACCGCGGGACCCTCGCTCATAAACGTCACCAGGCTCCCGAAGAAAGGCCGCTCCTTATGAACCGCATAAAAGCGTTCCGCCGTCTCCTTGCTCATGTGCACCATGCGCAGGCCCAGTACATGAAAGCCATGCTCTTCCAGCTTCGCCAGCACCAGCCCGGCCTTGCCGTTCTTCACCGCGTCCGGTTTGATAATCGAAAAAGTTCGTTCCATAGTCATCTATTGAAGTAGTCCAGCTTCCCGCATCCGTTCCTGCATCTTCACGCCGATCTCAGCAGGGCTTCCGCACATCGTAATCCCAGCCGCTTCCATCGCGCGAATCTTCTCCGGCGCACCGCCGCTGCCGCCCGAAATAATCGCTCCCGCATGGCCCATGCGCCGCCCCGGAGGTGCCGTCTGCCCCGCGATGAACCCCACAATCGGTTTCCGCACGCGCGCCTTGGTCACATACGCGGCGGCCTTCTCTTCCGCATCGCCGCCAATTTCGCCAATCATCACAATGGCGTGCGTATCGTCGTCCTCATTGAACATCCGAATCGCATCTTCATGCGACGTCCCGATAATCGGATCGCCGCCAATCCCGATACACGTCGATTGCCCAATGCCCAGCTTCGTCAACTGGCCCACTGCCTCGTAAGTCAGCGTGCCCGAACGCGACACCACACCCACATGCCCCTGCTTATGAATATGCCCCGGCATGATCCCGATCTTGCACTTGCCCGGCGAAATCACGCCCGGACAATTCGGCCCCACCAGACGCGTGCCCTTGCCTTTCAAAAACTGCCAGGCCTTGATCATGTCCAGCGCCGGAATGCCTTCGGTGATGCAGATCACCAGCGGAATCCCCGCATCCGTCGCTTCCATAATCGCGTCCGCGGCATACGGCGGCGGCACGAAAATCACTGATGCAGTCGCGCCCGTCTCATGCACCGCGCGCGCCACCGTATCGAACACCGGAAGATCCAGATGCATCGATCCGCCCTTGCCCGGCGTCACTCCGCCCACCACTTTGGTGCCATACGCAATGGCCTGCTGCGCGTGAAATGTGCCTTCTTTTCCCGTGAAGCCCTGCACCAGCAGCTTCGTCGTTTCATCCACCAGTACGCTCATCTAGCTCTTCCCCGCTGCTTTCACGGCCTTCTCAGCCCCATCCCGCATATCGTCGGCAACAGTAAAGTTGAAGCCGCTTTCCGCCAGAATCTTCCTGCCCAGTTCCACATTCGTTCCTTCCATGCGGATCACGATTGGAACTTGAACATTCAAATCGCGCGCCGCCGCAAGTACCCCGTTCGCCAGCGTGTCGCAGCGCAAAATGCCGCCGAATATGTTAATGAAGATCGCCTTCACGCCGTGATCGCTCAGCAGAATCCGGAACGCGTTCTTGATCTGGTCCGCGTTCGCCCCGCCGCCGACATCCAGAAAATTCGCCGGGCTCCCGCCGACATATTGAATAATGTCCATCGTCGCCATGGCCAGGCCCGCGCCGTTCACCATGCAGGCCACCGTGCCGTTCAGCTTCACGTAATTCAGCCCGAATTTCGACGCCTCCACCTCCAGCGCGTCTTCCTCATTCAGATCTCGCCATTCCAGCATCGGCTTGTGCCGGAACATGGCGTTATCGTCCAGGTTCACCTTCGCGTCCAGCGCGTAAACTTTGCCATCCTTCGTCAGAATGAAAGGGTTAATCTCCGCCAGCGTCGCGTCGTTTTCCTCGCACGCCTTCACCAGCGCCTGCATGGCCGCCGCCGCCGCATTCACGCTCGCCGCCGGAATCCCGATCCCGAAAGCCAGCTTCCGCGCCTGCCACGCCGACAGCCCATACCCCGGCTCGATCGTCTCTTTCAAGATCGCTTCCGGATTCTTCGCCGCCACTTCTTCAATCTCCATGCCGCCTTCCTTCGACGCCATGAACACCAGCTTGCCCGACACCCGGTCCAGCACCACGCCCAAATAAAGCTCCCGCTCAATCGGCAGCGCTTCTTCAATCAGCAGTCGCTGCACCAGCGTTCCTTCCGGGCCGGTCTGGTGGGTCACCAGCGTCATGCCCAGAATCTGCTTCGCCGCCTCCACTGCCGCCGCGGCGTCTTTCACCACCTTCACACCGCCGCCTTTGCCCCGGCCGCCGGCGTGAATCTGCGCCTTCACAACCACCATGCCGCCCAGTTTCTTGGCCGCGTCCTCAGCCTCCGACACCGTAAACGCCACCTCGCCGCGGGGCACGGGCACGTTGTATTGCGCCAGGATCGTTTTTGCCTGGTACTCGTGAATTTTCATATAGTTACAATGCGCGTTGCGATTGGTTTCGCCCCGTATGCTACGATGCGAACTCCCCAGTCTAACATGGCAATTCCGCACGCTTTACGTGCCCTGATCGAGCGTCGCCGCCATCTCTCGGAAGAAGAAACACGGCTCGCCATGGAGGCAATTCTCGAAGGCCGCGCCACCGAAGCCCAGATCGCCGCTTTCCTCGTCGCCCTACATCTAAAAGGCGAAACTGCCAAGGAATTAACGGGTGCCGCACGCGCCCTTCGCGCCGCTGCCGGCACCCCTCCCATTTCCCCCGAACCCCTCCTTGATACCTGTGGCACCGGCGGCGATCTCTCCGGCACTTTCAACATCTCCACCATCGCCGCCCTCGTCGCCGCCGGTGCCGGTCTGCGCGTCGCCAAACATGGCAACCGCTCCCTTTCCAGCCTGTGCGGCAGCGCCGACCTGCTCGAAGCCCTCGGCGTCGACCTTCAGCACGCCGCCACCACGCTCCCCGCTCACGGCATCGCCTTCTTCTTCGCGCCGCTCTTCCACGCCGCCACGCGTCACGTTCAACCCATCCGCGCCCAACTTAAAACCCGTACCCTTTTTAATTACCTGGGCCCACTCACC
>JBBROT010000320.1:0-4651 GCA_038229155.1 Bryobacterales bacterium
AGTGAAGCTCGAACAACGGCCGGGGGGCACGCATGTGGACCTTCGTCACCGCGCCATCGGCTTCATTGACCCGGCGCACCGGCAGAATCTCACCTCCGGCTGGAAGCAGATTCTGGACGGCGTCGCGCAGGAGTGCGCCACGCACGCGGACGCGCAACGGCGCTAACGTGCCCGCTGACGACCTTGACGTCGTGTGGAAAGCTTTGTCCGACAGAACGAGACGATCCATTCTCGACCTCTTGCGGAAAGGCCCCCGCACCACCACCCAGATCGTCGAAGCCTTTCCGCACCTGAGCCGCTTCGGGGTCATGAAACACATTGACGTACTCCGCGGGGCCGGCCTCATTCAAACGCGCGAAGAAAGCAGGCAGCGGATCAATTCGCTGAATGTCGTGCCCATCCGGCAGATCTATGAGCGCTGGGTGGGCCGCTTCGAAGAGTTATGGACAACCCACCTGCTGCGCATCAAAGAAGACGCCGAACAGACACAGAACCAGACAAAGAAACACCCCAAAAAGGGCTAACCCGTAACCACGCGCGGACCCATCAGGATAAGTGTGCCCGCGCATAACCATGAAGAGGATAATCCAAATGACCGCAACGCAGACTCAACACACAGTGGTTTCGAAAGACGAATGGCTGAAGGCGCGCGTGGCGCTCCTCACCGCTGAAAAGGACCTTACCCGTAAACGGGACGAACTCAACCGGCAGCGGCGCGAATTGCCCTGGGAACACGTCGAAAAGAAGTATGTATTCGAAGGCCCGAACGGCCCGGAGACGCTCGCCGATCTGTTCGCTGGCCGCAACCAGTTGATCGTTTACCACTTCATGCTCGGGCCCAATTGGGAAGAGGGGTGCAAATCCTGTTCGTTCCTGGCCGATCACTTCGATGCTATGCAGGTCCACCTGGCGCACCGGGATGTAACCTTTGCGGTAGTGTCCCGCGCGCCCATGCCGCGCATTGCGGAGTTTCAGAAACGTATGGGCTGGCGCTTCCCCTGGGTCTCCGCTTTCGGCACTGCCTTCCAGCGCGATTACGGCGTACACTTCACTAAAGAAGAGCTGGCGGGCGATGTAAATTACAATTACAGCCACATCCGTTTTGGCGCCGAGGAAGCGCCCGGCCTGAGCGTGTTCTACAAAGACGAAGCGGGCGACATCTTCCACACTTATTCCACCTACGGGCGTGGTCTCGATCCGCTGATAGGCACCTATCAATTCCTGGATCTGGTCCCCAAAGGCCGCGACGAAGACGGCTTGGCCTTTTCCATGTCCTGGGTGCGGCATCACGACAAATATGCCGCCCATTACGCGCTCGATCCCGCAGCCGGGTATCAGAAGCCGCGCGAAGCGGCTGAATGCTGCCGGCAAGAGGAAGGTGCATGATCGTCAGGCAGTGTTGCAAAGGTGGCGGGCGGCTCTCGAGGGCCGCCGCGTCTCTGCTTCCCGGAGCAATGCTGATGGTGCTACCGAAGTGCCCCTTGTGTCTTGCTGCCTGGCTCACAGCCATGACAGGCATCGGCTTCTCTGCGGCGGGCGCGGCGTGGGCAAGCGGGATAGTACTCGTCTTCTGGATTGCGGCCTGGCGCGTTTCGCGTTCTCGCTGAAGCCGGCCCCGGGGCGGGGCGCATATGGGATACTGACCGTTGCCATGAGCGATACGATTCGCCTCTTTGCGGATGCCTGGAAGGTGATAACCGGTCGATTACCTTCCGCGCGCATCGAAGAAGCGGACGGCGTGGTCTCCTGTTTTGGCAATGTGCCGTTGCTCTTCCTGAACATTTTCATCATCGATCGGCACTCGGAATCCCAGCTTGAGTTGCGTGCTCTCTTAAAGATTGCGGCTGAGCGCGCTCTCACTTGCAAGCATCCATCGGGCGTGCTTCTGCGTGAAGACTGGTTGTCGGCCGGATGGGAGGACGTCATCAAGGAAGCCGGTCTCGCACCCATTGTCCCTATGACCGGTATGGAGGGGGATGAACTGCTGCCCCCGCGCCGTGCTCCAGCAAAATTGGAAGTCCGCCGCGTGACGGACGATGCGATGGCTCGCGACTTGGCGGAGTTGAACGCCCATGCTTATCACATGCCCGCGGGAGCTTTTGACAGTATTGCCAACATAGGCTTCTGGTACAAGGACAGCTACGCGTACGTTGGATACGTCGATGGCAAGCCCGTCTCCTGCGCTTCGGCGTTGCCCGTCGCAGGAACCGTCTACATAGCGTTTGTTGCCACGTTACCCGAAGCCCAGGGCAAGGGTTATGCTGAATCCCTTATGCGGCACGCGGTCACCGAAGGCCAACGGGCCATGGGAACGAAGCGCACCACCTTGCACGCCTCAGACATGGGCCTTCCGGTGTACCGCGCGATGGGATACAGGCCGGGCGCACGACTGATCCTTGTGAGCGCAGCTAATCCCGATTCGCATTAAACGGCCTGACTGCTTTCCTGAACAATCTTGCCATCCAGCATATGAATGGTGCGGTCGGCGAAACTGGCATACCGCGGGTCATGCGTCACCATGCAAATGGTGGAGCCGTTCTTATGCAAACCGCGCATCAGATCCATCACGGATTCGCCATTAGCCGAATCCAGATTTCCCGTCGGCTCATCCGCCAGCAGCACCGAAGGGCGTCCGGCCAACGCGCGCGCCACTGCCACACGCTGCTGCTGCCCGCCTGATAGTTGCGAAGGGTAATGCTTCACGCGATGTGTCATGCCCACCTGTTCCAGCGCCTCCATCACACTAGTTTTGCGTTCGGCCGCGCTCATGCCTCGATAGGTGAGCGGCAGTTCCACGTTCTCATAAACCGTCAGATCGCCAATCAAATTGAACGCCTGAAAGATGAACCCGATTTCGCGATTGCGAATGCGCGCCCGCTCCTGAAGCTTCAGCCCGCTCACGGGCTTCGTGTTCAGCATATAGCTACCATCCGTGGGCGTGTCCAGCAGGCCAAGTATCGCCAGCAGTGTCGATTTTCCGCAGCCCGAAGGTCCGGAAATAGACAGATACTCGCCGCGCCTGATCTTCAATTCGATTGCCGAAAGCGCGTGCGTCTCCACATCGTCGGTCACGAACACCTTTGCCACGCCCCGCATCTCCACCATCGTTTCCGCACCCATACGGTTGCTCCTCCAATATTTTAATTCAGACGAATTCGATCGTGCGATTCCAGCGCCGTCATGTCCGATAAGATCACCTGGTCGCCCGCCCGCAGCCCTTCCACCACTTCCACTGAATTCACGGAAGCGCGTCCCAACTTCACTTTCACGCGCACCGCGGTCTTGCCATCCGGCTCCAGCCGGAACAACGTCACTTCGCTATGCGGCTGTCCACTCACCGGCCGTCCAATGAACAGCACGTCCGCCAGCTTCTCTAATTCGATGGTGCCGTCCACACTCAAATCGGGCCGCGCGCCTTGCGGCAGGGCCGCCGTCAGCGCCACGTCCACCGTCACCGTTCCATTCACTGAAGCCGGATCGATGCGCACCACCTTGCCGGGCACAATGCCATTGCGCGTATCGATCTCCGCATGCTGGCCAAGCGCAATATCTTTCGCCTCCGTCTCCCCGATTTTCAAATCGGCCTTCAGACGTTCCGGCTGCGCGATCTTGGCCAGAATGGTTCCCGCCGTCACTTTCTGACCCACTTCAAGCGGCGGCGTGGGCGCTCCCGCTCCCAACTGCTGCAGAATTCCGCTGGTGCCCGCGCGAACTTTCAAATGATCCAGTTGCTGCTTCTTCAGTGCGTACACCGCGCGCAACTGCTCCACCTTCACACGCTGCGCGGCCAGTTGCGCCTCCACCGATTCGCTCACAATCTTCTGCCGGTCCACTTCAATCTGGTTGCGCGTTTTCAGCTCATCGGCCTTCGTCGTGGAAAGCTTCATTTGCAGATCGGGCAGCAGTCCTTCTTTCGCTAAAGACCGGTCGCGCTCGGCTTGCATATTGGCCTGCACGAACTCGGATCGCACGGAAGCCGCCACGGATTTCTGATCGTAACGTTCGCTCTCCAGCCTCACCCGCAGATCGATCAGCCCCGCTTCCCCAGCCTTCAGATCATACTCGGCATTCAGCGTGGCAAGCTTCAGATCCGGGCTGTCCAGTTCTAACACTACGGTGTCGCGCGAAACAGGCGCACCCGCGCGGATGTTGATCTTCGCCACGCGCCCATCGGTCTCCGCCGGTATCCAGAGCACCTCTTCCGGCACCAATGTTCCCAGCCCGCGCACCTGCCGCACCATGGGCCCGCGTCGCGCCGTATCGGGAAGAATCGTGGACCGTTCCACTGTGGGAACCGCCGGCTTCAACTTCCCCACCGCGAACGTGGTGCCCGCCGCCACCACAACCGCCAGCACGCTCAACACAACCTTGCGAACAGTCTTCTTGCGGCCCGCGCCCTTCCGCTGAATATCCATCGTCGCCTGCTACCTAGACTCCCCGGCTTCAGATTGGTTAGGCGCGCCTGCCATACTTTCTTCTGATGCCGATCCGGGCCCATCGCATGATTCGCAAAATGCGCGGCGGCGCGCAGGCCCATCTGCTGGAAACCGAAGACGGCGCTTTTTACGTTGTGAAATTTCTCGGCAACCCGCAACACAACCGCATCCTGGTGAACGAATGGATTGCCGCTGTCGTGCTGCGCTACCTGCAA